>CAZUVG010000672.1:0-1504 GCA_964623765.1 uncultured Roseicyclus sp. | reverse complement strand
CACGGTGGCCGATACCGGCGTGATCATCGAAAAGGGCGTCACCGTCTGGTCGGGCGCGTTCGGCGCGCTCGACCGCGCCACGACCGACCGTTTCCTGGGGGTGTGAGGGATGGCGTTCGAGTTTCCCCAGAAGGTTTTGTTCAAGCATTGCGACCCGGCCGGCATCGTTTTTTACCCGCGCTATTTCGAGATGCTGAACGATTGCGTCGAAGCCTTCTTCGACGAGGTGCTGGAGATGCCGTTCGAGACACTTCATGCCACCGGCGGCGTGCCGACAGCCGAGATCACGACGCGCTTCCACCGGCCAAGCCGCCATGGCGACCGGCTGGTCATCACGCTGTGCGTCACCCGTGTCGGGCGCAGCTCGGCGGGGCTGTCCTTCGTGGCGAAGGCAGGGGCGGAAACCCGGCTGACCGCGCGCTCCACCCTCGTTCTGGTGGCGGCGGATGGCCGGTCGCGGCCGTGGCCGGAGGCAGTCAAACAGAAACTTCTGGATCGAGAGGAGGCCCGGAGCCATGAGACATAAACCGATACAGCCCGAAGGGTGGCCCACTCCCAAGGGCTACGCCAACGGCATCCTCGCCGCCAATGGCACGCTTTATGTGGGCGGGCAGATCGGCTGGGACAGCACCGGCAGCTTCGCGCCCGGAGGCTTCCTCGGCCAGATGGAACAGGCCCTGAAGAACATCCGCGCGGTTGTGGAAGCAGCGGGCGGCGGGCCGGAGGATATCGTGCGCCTGACATGGTACGTGACCGACAAGGCGGAATATCTGGCCCATCAACGCGAGGTCGGACAAGCTTATCGCCGGGTGCTGGGCAAGCATTTCCCGGCCATGGCGATGGTCGTGGTCGCCGGGCTGGTCGAGGATGAGGCGGTCGTGGAGATCGAGGCCGAGGCGGTGATCACCACTTGATCGCAGGGCGCAAGGCGGGCTTGCATGGGGGCCATGCGGATCCTGAGCTTCAACATCCAGAACCTGCGGCTGCGCAGGTCCGGCGGCGCGCCGCGCCTCGACGGGGCGCGCGACCGGGACGAGGCGGAAGAATCGCCGGCGCTCGACCCCGCCGACCGGCGCCTTGCCGCGGCGCTTCTTGCGCGGGCCGCGGCCGACCTGGTGATCCTGCAGGAGGTCTTCGATACTGCGACGCTGGACTGGTTCAATACCCACCACCTGGCGCGCGCGGGGCTGGCGCCCTACCCGTTCGCGCACTGCCCGCCGGGCAATGACGGGCGCGGGCTGGGCCTTGCGGTGCTGGCACGCCGCGCACCTCGGCTGACCAGCCACGCGCGGCTCACGGCACGCGACCTCGGGCTTGAGGCGCCCGACCCCGACCGGCCGGTGTTTCGCCGCGATTGCCTGATGGTGGAGACCGGCGCGCTGACCGTTTTCGGCTGCCATTTCAAGGCCCCCTACCCCGATCCGGCCACAGCGTGGGCGGTGCGGCGGCGCGAAGCCGAAGCGGTGCGCCGCCTCGTGGAGCGTACCTTTGCCGGTCAGGACGC
>CAZUVG010000671.1:0-1505 GCA_964623765.1 uncultured Roseicyclus sp. | reverse complement strand
GGGGGACGGGAATGAGCGATCCGGCAGTGAGCCGCGAAGTGCTGGACGCGGCGATCCACGAGAGCGGCCACGGCGCCGCGGCACAGGAGCACGTCACCGAGGATGGCCGCACCATCGGCGGCGTCCTGATGGAGATGCGGGGCATCACCCTGCGCTTCGGCGGCGTGGTCGCGATCAACGACATCTCGTTCGACATCCGCGAGGGCGAGATCCGCGCGATCATCGGCCCGAACGGCGCCGGCAAGTCGTCGATGCTCAACATCATCTCAGGCTTCTACACGCCCTCCGACGGCGAGGTCTGGTACAAGGGCGCCAGGCGGCCGCAGATGAAGCCCTACGAGGTCGCCCGCATGGGCGTGGCGCGCACCTTCCAGAACATCGCCCTGTTCGAGGGGATGACCGTGCTCGACAACGTCATGACCGGGCGCCTCACCCACATGCGCGCGACCGTGCTCGAGCAGGCGCTCTGGTGGGGCCGGGCCGAGCGCGAGGAGATCGAGAACCGCGAGAAGGTCGAGCGGGTGATCGACTTCCTCGAGATCCAGAACATCCGAAAGACGCCGGTGGGCCGCCTGCCCTACGGCCTGAAGAAACGGGTCGAACTGGCGCGGGCGCTGGCGGCCGAACCCTCGCTCCTGCTGCTCGACGAGCCGATGGCGGGCATGAACGTCGAGGAGAAGGAGGACATGTCGCGCTTCATCCTCGACGTGAACGACGAGTTCGGCACCACGATCTGCCTGATCGAGCACGACATGGGCGTGGTGATGGACATCTCCGACCGCGTGGTCGTGATGGATTACGGCAAGAAGATCGGCGACGGATCGCCCGATGAGGTGCGCAACAATCAGGAAGTCATCGACGCATATCTCGGGGTCGCGCATGAATGACCGCCTCGTCATCTCTGCGATGGTCGGGCGGTCCCATGGACCGCGACCGGCCTCGCCCGCGTTGGTCTGCTCCAATGAAAGGAGTGAGACCTATGATGACGGACGATCACATGAAATGGGCCAAGAAGACGCTGGCCGAGGCGCTTGGCGACGACCGCGGCCTGCCCGACTGGGCCGCGGAGATGGTGGCGAAGTTCCGTCCGGAAGACCTGGAGGAACTGCGCAGAAACGAGCGTCAGGCGGTGCTGAGCGCGCTCGGCCGCAAGGCGCGGGAAAGCCGCGACGTCCGCGGTGGCGGGCTGGGCGAGGCGGCGAAGACGCCCGCCTGGGTCGAGGGCGACATCGACTGGGGCCTGCGCGCGGCGCGCGCGGCGCTGGAGGAACAGCCCGCGGGAGCGCGTTCGGAGAAGGCGAACGAGTTGCTCGCGGATTGCGAGTGCCCGTCGGCGGTCGGCCCGAATCCGGGCCGGGACGCGTCCACGCCCGGAACCGGGGGGGTGAAACGATGAGGATCGGACAAGCGATAGCCCCGCTCTGCGCCGCAATGCTTGGCGCGACCGGAGCGCAGGCGCAATCGACCGATATCGCCACGCTTCTCCAGAGCGTCGAGAACTGCCT
>CAZUVG010000670.1:0-1530 GCA_964623765.1 uncultured Roseicyclus sp. | reverse complement strand
GGATGGCCAGGGCCAGGAATTCGGCCTCGCTCTCCGTGGGCGTCACTACGGCCCGGACCCGATCGGCGCCTTGCTTCTTGTGTGCCGTTAACCGGTGCCAGCCGTCGACGAGCTCGTTGTGCTGGTTGACCTCGATCGGCGGCAGCACGTCCAGGTCCGCTGCATAGCGTTGCACCAGCGCCGGGTCCTTGTCGATCCGCGGGTACAGGTCCTCGCGGAAGCGCACCTCGTTGACTGGCAGTGTCGTCTCCACCATAGTCAAGACTCCTTTGATGCCGGTTGTGCGATGGCTGTGTCCTCGTGGCCTGCGCGTCTCACGGCGGGTCTCCATCAAAACGGGATGTCATCGCCCGCCCACGCGTAGTCGGGCTCCGATTCCGCCGGGCCGCCCTGGCCGCGCTCCTCGCTGCCGTCCAGGCGCGGCGGGATGGGCCCGAGCTTCCAGTCGGTAATCCGGTCGAACTTCTCGCCGGCCACGGAGCGGACCGTCACGGCGTTCGTCCTGGCGATCCCGCCGGCCTCGCAGATATCCACGGCCTCCTCGGCCGAGAGGTCGCGGGCGTAGGCCGCCCGGTTCGAGGCGAAGACGATCTTGCTGCCGTCGGGCGAGTAGGCGCCCTCGGCGTCGTAGCCCTCGACGTCGGTGAGCTTGCGGTAGCCGCCGTCCTCGATGTGCGTCTCGACGAGGTCGTAGGTCGGGTCGTAGTCCCAGGCGTAGCGGCGCGTCTCCCCCGAGGCGCGGAAGTCGAGCTCGGCCTGCATCTTCGCTTCCGCCTCGGGGTCGAACTGGGTCGACGCGAACAGCGCCCGCTCGCCGTCGGGATGCAGCCAGCCGCAGGTCGTCTTGCCGATGCCGGTGGAGAGACGGTCGACGTCGCCCGTGGCGAAGTCGAGCAGGTAGATCTGGTAGAAGGGATTGTCCGGCGCCCGCTCGCTCTGGAAGATCATGCGCGTGCCGTCGGCCGAGAAGTAGCCCTCGCCGGCGCGCTTGCCCTCGAAGGTGAGCTGGCGTGCATCCACGATCGGCATCGCGGCGGCAGCGCTCGCGAGCAAACACAGGGCGACGATCAGCGCATATCTCAACGTCGAACTCCGATGATCCAGATGGCGAATTCACCGATCGATGTAGGCGTCGGGTCAGGAACGACGAGGGCCGCCACGAGCGGCCGTGAGCCGGCCCCGGTTGCCGCGGACACCGATCGGTCCATGGAGGAACGATGCTGGACCAGCCGCCGAACTGCCGGATGGATCGCGACGAACGGGTGGATGCGGATGATCAGCCTGTCGGCAGGGATGGCGGACGGCGCCCGTCGATCCTGTCCATGTGGGCTGTGGATGTGGGGTGTCGATGGAGGCTGTCCATGGGGGGCTGTCCATGGAGGGACGGCGCCGTGTCGCGGGCGGTGGAGCGCGGGCGGCTCGGCCGGAGCCGGCTCAGGGGCGACGCCGGCGCATGGCGCGCAGATGCGCGGTGGTGCTGGTCGACGAGCTCGAGCGCCGGCGGAAAAAGGCCGAGGCGGGGCTCGAGGG
>CAZUVG010000669.1:0-1543 GCA_964623765.1 uncultured Roseicyclus sp. | reverse complement strand
AGGCGCTGCGAGAACGGCTTCTTCACGTAATCGTCTGCGCCCATGCGCAGGCCCATGAGCTCGTCGATCTCGTCGTCCTTGGAGGTGAGGAAGATCACCGGCACCTTCGACTTCTGGCGCAGGCGCTGAAGCAGGTCCATGCCGTCCATGCGCGGCATCTTGATGTCGAAGACGCCCAGGTCGGGCAAGCGCCGGCTGAACGCATCGAGGGCGGACTGGCCGTCGTTGTAGGTTTCCACGTCGAAGCCCTCGGCCTCGAGCGTCATTGCGACGGACGTCAGGATGTTCCTGTCGTCGTCGACGAGTGCAATCCTCGGCATCACTGTTTCCTTGTACTGCCCGAACGTATTGTTTTTCCGGGCATGATCGGGTTTCCGGTCCCGAGAATCAATCTCGAATTGCCGAATCGGGCGGCGGATCAGTGTAAAAGCTCCGCGCTGTTGCCTTAAGATCGTATGAACCTGCCGCGGTCCGTGCCGCGAAATGACCCCGGCCGCGACCACCGTCGGCCACGATCCCGCCACTTTTCCGCCTCGTTTCGTGCTGTTCGCTCCTTCCGCCGCAGTGTTGACGAAAGAAAGTTTCGCCATGGTTGCGCTAACTGTCCGAAAGCGTCCTGTTCATCCGCAAAAGCGCCATGTTATACGGAGAGATGGTGCGCGCCGGCGGCCTCTCGCCGGCTGCGACGGAGCCCGAAACGATGATGGCCCTATCCCGGCCCGAGGAGCAGCAGGCATGAGCGAAGGACGCGTGAACCCGGCGAAGACGCTGGAGAGGCAGGGCATGGCCGGCCTCGGCAGCGTTCACTACAACCTGCCGGAACCCGCCCTCGTCGAGGCCGCCATCCGCCGTGGCGAGGGACGCCTCGGGCAGGGGGGCACGCTGCTCGTCTCCACCGGAAAGTTCACCGGCCGCTCGCCGAAGGACAAGTTCGTCGTCCGCACGCCCGCCGTCGAGGGCGAGATCTGGTGGGACAACAACGCCGCCATGGAGCCCGCGGCCTTCGACCGCCTTCACGCCGACATGCTGGAGCACATGAAGGGCGGCGAATACTTCGTGCAGGATCTTTTCGGCGGCGCCGATCCCGAGCACCGGCTCGACGTGCGCGTGGTTTCCGAACTCGCATGGCACAACCTCTTCATCCGGCACCTGCTGCGCCGCCCGTCACGGGAGGAGCTCGACGGCTTCGAGCCCGAGTTCACCGTCATCAACTGCCCGAGCTTCAAGGCCGACCCCGAGCGGCACGGCTGCCGTACGGACACGGTGATCGCGCTCAACTTCGAGAAGAAGCTGATCCTGATCGCAAACACCGAGTACGCCGGCGAGAACAAGAAGTCGGTCTTCACGCTCCTGAACTATATCCTGCCGGCCAAGGGCGTGATGCCGATGCACTGCTCGGCCAACCACGCGACCGGCGATCCCGAGGACGCCGCGGTGTTCTTCGGCCTGTCGGGCACCGGCAAGACCACCCTTTCGGCCGATCCGGGGCGGACGCTCGTCGGCGACGACGAGAACGGCTGGTCCGAGACAGGCACCTTCAACT
>CAZUVG010000668.1:0-1548 GCA_964623765.1 uncultured Roseicyclus sp. | reverse complement strand
GTGCGAAGTCGGGGATCATGTCGCCGTGAGCCGCGAGAAGGTCCGTCACGAGGCTTCGGATCTGGCGCAGGTCCAGCTCGGCGGCCGTGTGCGGGTCCATGTAGGCGGCGTGGTAGATATGGCTCACGTCCTGCTCCATCAGCGCGCGCACGACCAACTCCTGCACGTTGATCTGGGTCCGCATCAGCGCGACGAGTTGCGGCGGGATCTCGGTGACGGTGGTGGGCTGCACGCCGTTGGCATCGACGAGCGCGGGCGTCTCGACGGCGGCGCCTTCGGGCAACTGCGGCACCTGCCCGCGGTTGGGTAGGTTCGCGTAGGCGACGTACGGGCTGTCGGTGACGATGGCGTTCATCATCTCGGCCGCGAACTCGTGGGACTTCTTCACCTCGATGCCCGCGGCCGCCTTGAGGCCCTTCGCCTGCTCGGCCCAGCCCTCGGCCTGCTCGACGCAGCGCAGGGGATATTCGTCGAGGGGGATGCAAAAGTCTTCTATCAGATCCTCGCGGCCGTCCTTGATGAACCACGGAACGTATTCCGCGAGATGCTCCGAGCTTTCGGTGCAGAAGTAGCCCAGATGGTCCATGACCTCGTAGCGCACCCGGTTCCAGCAACGCGGCATGAGAAGCGGCGGCTTCGGCAGACGCCCGTCGCGATACCCCTCGCGCAAGCGGGGATACAGGTCGCGCCCCCGATGCTCCAGCCGCAGGAAGAAGGCGACGTGGTTCACGCCTGCGACGCGGTAGTCGATCTCGTGGGCGGGAAGGTCGAGATCGTGCGCGATCTCCTCCACGGTGTTCTGCACGGAATGGCAGAGACCCGCCTGCTTCAGGTTCGGGAACCGCTCGGCCAGCGCCCACGTGTTGATCGCCATCGGGTTGACGTACTGCAGGAGCGTGGCGCCCGGGCAGAGCCGGGCCATGTCGGCCGCCACGTCCCACAGATGCGGCACCGTCCTGAGCCCCCGCATGATCCCCCCGACCCCCAGCGTGTCGGCGATCGTCTGGCGCAGCCCGTATTGCTTCGGCACGTCGAAGTCGATCACGGTCGACGGCCGGTAGCCGCCGACCTGGAACGCCGTCACGACGAAGTCCGCCCCGTCGAGCGCGCGGGCACGGTCCGTCGTGGCCGCCACCGTCGCGCCGCTCCCCATCGTCGCGATCATCTTCCCGGCCACCATGCGGCTCTCTTCGAGCCGTGTGACGTCGATGTCCATGAGCGCGATCTCCGCGTCGCGGAGTGCCTCGAAGTGGAGCATGTCGCCGACGATGTTCTTCATGAAGATCGTCGAGCCCGCGCCGATGAAGGCAAGTTTCGTCATTTCACGGCTCCGAGCGTCAGACCCGCGATGAAGTGGCGCTGCATCAGGAAGAACATGGCCACGGGCGGCAATGCGGCGACGATGCTGCCCGCGCTCATCAGGTGGTACTGTGCGACGAACTGCGAATTGAACGAGGTGATCCCTGCGGTCACCGGCTGCGCGTTCGGGCCCTGCGTCAGGACCAGCGCCCAGAAGTAGTCGTTCCAGATGAAGGTGAAGATCAGCAC
>CAZUVG010000667.1:0-1560 GCA_964623765.1 uncultured Roseicyclus sp. | reverse complement strand
AACCTCGAGGAGCACTGGTTCGAGACGCCCTGGACCGTGATGCGCAGCGGCTAGAGCGTCATCGTGGCCGGAAAACTCCCGCCGGAGGCACCTGCGGCCTGCAACCGTCGCCGCCGGGCGCCGCCGCGCGGTCCGCGGGGCCGCGCCGGGCCCCAACTGCGCGTATCATGCGCCAGCATGTGAGAGCATGCGGGAGCGCCCGGCTTCCGATCAGAGCGGCACCACCGTCGCCAGGCCCCGGGACAGGGCTGCCGCCACCACGGCCTCGGCCACGGCGAGGTCCTGCAGCCCCACGCCAGTCCCGTCGAACAGCGTGATCTCATCGGCCGTGCGCCGCCCGGGATGGCCCCCGCCGATCACCGCACCGAGGGCCACGATGTCCTCCTCGGCCACGAGGCCCGCCGCCACCGCGTGCTGTGCTTCGCCGATGGAGACCGATTGCGCGGCCTCGTCGCAGAACACCGTCGCATGGCCGAGAAGCGCCGCCTCCACCTCCTGCTTGCCCTTCGTGTCCGTGCCCATGCAGGCGAGATGCGTTCCCGGCGACACGTGGTCGGCCATCAGCGTCGGCGCGAAGCTCGAGGTGATGGTGACGATCACGTCCGCCTCGCGCATGCCCGGCAGTTCCACCGCCTCGAAGGGCACGCCCGCCTCCCCGGCGACCGCCGCGAGGTTCGGCAGCATCTCGGGGTGCAGGTTCCAGCCGATCACCTTCTCGAAGGGATGCGTCTCGAGCGCCGCGCGCAACTGGAACCCCGCCTGGTGTCCCGCCCCGATCATGCCGAGCACTTTCGCATCCTTGCGTGCCAGATGCCGGATCGAGACCGAGGAGGCCGCAGCCGTCCTGAGCGCCGTCAGAAGGTTGCCGCCCACCATCGCGCGCACCCGTCCCGTGTCGGGATCGAAGAGGAACACCGTGGACTGGTGGTTGATGATCCCGCGACGCTCCGAGTTGTGCGGCCAGTAGCCCCCGGCCTTGAGCCCCAGAACCCCGCTCGCGGCATCGAAGCCGCCCTTGAAGCCGTAAAGCGCGTCCTCGTGCCCCAGCGCCTCGCGCACCACGGGAAAGTTCCGCGCCGCGCCGGCCGCCATGGCGGCGAAGACCGCCTCCACCGCGTCGAAGGCCGCCTTGCGTGTCAGGAGGTCCGCGACCATGCCCTCGGGCACGATGGCGAGTTCGTTCGCAGGTGCCGTGGCGTCCTTCATCAGAATGCCTTCCCGCGCGCCGAGACCGGCCAGAGCGTCTCGACCACGCCGTTCCGGACGCCGACATACCAGTCGTGGACGTTGCAGGTCGGATCGCAATGGCCGGGCACGAGCCGCAACCTGTCGTTCACTTTCAGAACGCCAGCGGGGTCCATCACAACCCCGTGCTCATCGGAGCATTTCACATATTCCACATCCGTCCTGCCGAAGACGACCGGCAGTCCGCTATCGACGGATTGTGCCTTCAGCCCCGCATCGACGATCGCCTTGTCCGCCTTGGCATGGCTCATCACGCTCGTCAGGATGAAGAGCGCGTTCTCCCATTCGCCCTGATCGATGCGGTTCCCGTCTCGG
>CAZUVG010000666.1:0-1561 GCA_964623765.1 uncultured Roseicyclus sp. | reverse complement strand
ACGACCACTTCTTCGCCAGCCCCGAGAGCGTGAACTGGGGCCATGTCACGGCCCTCGCTGACCACGCGGTGCTGTTGAAGCGCATCACGGATGCGGTCTACGCCGAGGGGGAACACGCCCCACGGCGCGGCGCCGAAGCATGATGGGCCCTCACGGACGCTGCACATCGCGAAACAGCCCGGCCAGCCCCTCGGCAAAAGGATCGAGCTCCGCGGCACGGTCCTTCGCCCAGTCAAGCCACTCGGTGGTCGTCTTCTCCCCGATGGCATGATCCCCTTCGGAAGCCAGCCGCGCTTCAAGCTCAGTGATGAACGCATCGAGAAGCTGCTTCTCCTGCCAGTTCGTCGCCGCAGACCGGAAGCGACTCCAGCGCGCGTCATCGATCTCCTTGAGCCGCCGCAACTCCCACCGGCGCCTCTCCTGCTCTTCATGGCGACGGCGATCCTCTTCGCGCTTGCGCTCCCACTCGATCAGGCGCGGAACGCTCGCCACCACCGTTTCCACGATTGCCGGGATCAACTGCGAGAACGGCTTCCTCGGGCTCTCGATCCACTGCGGCTGCTCGCCCGGAAGCCATGTGCTGATCTGCGCCCTGAGGAATCCCGATGAGGTCAGCCCCGAATTGTGGTGATGCGGATAGGCCGTCCACTTCGCGGCTTCACCTTCCGGTCGCTTGATCGGCCGAGACATCTTCTCCTTCACCATGCACTCAATGTCCCGACTCCCGACGTTAAAGGTCAGCTTGCCGTGAATGTCGGCCTCCTTGACGCGGCCGCCCGCCGCCTCGATGGCGCGGCAGAGCGAGCTGCTGGCCCGGAAGCGATACAGATCGCGCGGCGTGAGATCGTCCAGGAGGGACTTGCCCCAGGACCAGATGTCGTTCCTCCGTCGCCGGTTCTCCTGCGCGCGCTCCTTCTGCTCTCGCTTGTGCTCCGCGATCCACGCCTTGGTTTTCGGGTGCAGCCCGTCGAGTGGATCCAGCCCGTCGTCCTTCTCGGTCTCCTTGGCGTCTATGATGGACGGAGGTTCAGGTGCGCGTGCCTCTTTCGGCCGCGCCACCGCCGGAGACTTCTTTGATGCTACGGCGGTTGGCCGCGGGGTGCGCGATGCCCGAGGGGCGAGTTCCTTTACGGCAACCACCTCTTCCGCGGGCAAGGCGTGGGAGCAGGGGCGCGGCCGACAGCCTTCTTCTGCCAATATCCCGGAGGCGGATAGGGCACCTGGCGCTTGTCGCAGAGCTTGGCGAGCCGCGGGCCGTCGAGACCAAGTTCCGGGCCGACACGATTGAGCGGCCGTTCCCATACGAGCGCATAGAGCTCCTCGCGGGAGAGGTCCTTTGCCGTTCGTGTCGTTCCGCCGTCCATGAAAAGGCCCGAAAGATTCGTCTTCCGGGCCGAGAGTAGGATTGAGGAATGGCAGCCGAAACCGGAAATGCGAACGCGTTGTAGCCGCCAACGCGATTTGCCCGCGCGATCACGCCGCTGCCGTCGCCACCCCATCCAGCCGCACAGCGACGCTGTTGACGCCGTTCCCGGCCGCCTCCACCGCCACGCCGATGGGG
>CAZUVG010000665.1:0-1564 GCA_964623765.1 uncultured Roseicyclus sp. | reverse complement strand
ACCCCTGCCTCCCGAAGACAGTGCTCTACCAGGCTGAGCTACACTCCGACCGTGCCGGGCGGGATAGCGCCGGACGCGGTCCGATGCAAGAGCGTCAGTCGCCTCCCGGCCGCGTCTCCCCGGGATCGGTCTGCCGGCCGCGGCGGGCCTCCGGCAGGAACGGGGCCACCCGGGGCGCGGAGGGTGAAGCGAGGCGCGAGCGCGTGCGCAGGACGGGCGTTGTGCGGGATGTGCCGCCGCGGTCTTCGCGGATGACGATGTAGACGCCCGAGGCCATGATGATCGCCGTCCCGATCACGGTGGAGATCGCCAGCGGCTCGCCGAACAGCAGGATGCCGAATGCCGAGGCCCAGACGATCTGGGAATATTGCATCGGCGCCACAGTGGCCGCGGGCGCGGCGCGGTAAGCGAAGATCAGAAGGCTGGTGCCCGCGAGCGCCAGCGCCGCGATCACGGCCATCAGACCGAGATCGCCGCCCGGCATCGGCCGGTAGAAGAAGGGCATGGCAAGGCCCATCAGGACGACGTTGGCCATCATCGGGTAGAGAATGAGCACAACCGTCCGCTCCTCGCGCCCGATCTTGCGCATGATCACCGCCCCGAAAGCGCCGGTCACGGCCGCCAAAAGCGCCGCGACGTGGCCCGCTGTGAATGGTGCCGCGCCCGGCTGCAGGACCACGAAAACGCCACCTAGGCCGACGAGCACTGCCAGCGCCCGGCGGATGCCAACGCGCTCGCCGAGGAGCGGGATCGCGATGAGCGTGATCAGGAGCGGCGCCGCGAAGAGGATGGCGTAGACCTGCGCGAGCGGCAGGGTCGAGAAGGCGTAGAAGGCGGACGTCGCCGTGACCACGACGGCCGCCGTGCGCAGTGCCGTCCACCACGGGTGCACTGGCCTCAGGTTTCCGTGGCTTGCGTCGCGCATCATCAGGAAGGCGACCATCGGGAAGCCGAAGAGCACGCTGAAGAACACGATCTGGAAAGGCGAATAGCTGCCGCCCAGATGCTTGATGATCGCGTCGTGCGTGGCGAAGATCGCGAAGGCGGCGAGGGCCAGCAGGACGCCGCGCAGGCTCGTGTTCTCGCTCCACCGCATGGCCCTTGCACCGCCCTTCCCGTTGCGCCCGTGCGGGGCTGTGCGGCCCGGATGTTCAGACGGCCGCGAGTTTCTCCACGATGGCGTCCCCCATACCCGTCGTCGAGACCGGCGTCGTTCCCTCCTCGCCAAGGAGGTCCGCAGTCCTGAGACCGTCCGCCAGAACCGCCTCGACCGCACGCTCGAGCCTATCGGCCTCGCCGCCGAGGTCAAAGGAGTAGCGCAGCGCCATGGCGAAGGAGAGGATGCAGGCGATGGGGTTCGCCTTGCCCTGTCCGGCGATGTCGGGGGCCGATCCGTGGACGGGCTCGTAGAGCGCCTTGGGCCGTCCGTTCTCCATCGGCGCACCGAGCGAGGCGGAGGGCAGCATGCCGAGCGAGCCCGTCAGCATCGCGGCGAGGTCGGACAGGAGGTCGCCGAACAGGTTGTCGGTCACGATCACGTCGAACTGCTTTGGCCATCGCGTGA
>CAZUVG010000664.1:0-1570 GCA_964623765.1 uncultured Roseicyclus sp. | reverse complement strand
CCCAGACGACCCCCGCCGCCAGCTTCGGCGCCACGTCGAGCGCGAGGTTCACGTTCTCCGACCAGAGCGTCGCCGCAAGGCCATAGCGCGTGTTGTTGGCAAGGCTCACGGCCTCTTCCGGTGTCCGGAAGGTCGTGCCGACCAGAACCGGCCCGAAGATTTCCTCCTGCATAAGTCGGTCGGACGGCGCGAGCCCGGTGATGAGCGTCGGCGGATAGAAGCACCCCGTCTCCGGCATCGGGATTTCGGCGTGAAACACCTCTCCCGCCGACCCCGCCACCATGTCGGTGATCGTGCGCAGTTGTGCCGGATCCACCACCGCCCCCACGTCGATGCACTTGTCGAGCGGGTCGCCCACGCGGAGCCCATTCATCCGCGCCCGCAGCTTGTGGTAGAACCGCTCCGCGATCCCTTCCTGCACCAGAAGCCGCGAGCCCGCGCAGCAGACCTGCCCCTGGTTGAACCAGATCGCGTCCACGAGACCCTCGATGGCCGAATCCACGTCCGCATCCTCGAAGACGATGTAGGGCGACTTGCCGCCCAGCTCGAGCGTCAGCGCCTTGCCCGTGCCGGCGGTCGCGCGGCGGATGATCCGCCCCACCTCGGTCGAGCCGGTGAAGGCGATCTTGTCGAGGCCCGCATGGGTCATGATCGCCTCGCCCACGGCCCCGTCGCCGGTGACGATGTTCACCACGCCGTCGGGCAGCCCGACCTGCCGGCAGAGCTCGGCGAAGCGCAGCGCGGTCAGCGGCGTCCACTCGGCGGGCTTCAGCACCACCGTGTTGCCCGCGGCGAGCGCCGGCGCGATCTTCCACGCCAGCATCAGCAGCGGGAAGTTCCACGGCACGATCTGCCCGCAGACGCCCAGCGGAACGCGCCCGGGCATCTCCGAGGCCATCAGCTGCGCCATCCCGGCGTGGTAGAAGAAATGCCGCGCCACCAGCGGCACGTCGATGTCGCGGCTTTCGCGGATCGGCTTGCCGGTGTCGAGGCTCTCCAGCACCGCGAAGAGCCGCGCCTGCCGCTGCACGCCCCGCGCCAGCGCATAGAGATGCCGCGCGCGCGCATGCCCGGAGAGTGCCGCCCAGCCGGGCTGCGCCGCGCGCGCGGCCGCCACCGCGGCGTCCACCTCCGCGGCGCTCGCCTGCGTCACCTCCGCCAGCACCTCGCCCGTGGCTGGATTTTTCGTCGCGAAGGTCTGACCCGGGTCGGTGAACCGCCCGCCGACGAAATGCCCGAAGCGCCCGCCGTGGCCGTTGATCCAGTCAAGGGCCACGCTTGCGCTCTCCGGCGCCGGGCCCCAGTCCATGCTCTCGAAGATCTCGCGGACGATCACAGCCAGAGCCATCTTTCGCGCGATTTTTCTAACTTGCCCTCCTGCTTCAACTCGTCTGCCGACCAGCGCATCTCGTACTGCCAAGTAAAAAACAGTGTCTCGTCACGTCTAAGGTCATGCTCATGGAGTCGCCAGATTTCACGGGCAACCTCGACGATCGTCATTCGTCGTTTCGAGGAACTGAGAACGTCCGCAATCCACGGTTTCAGTGTCGCTTTGACTTCTTTTGACGTC
>CAZUVG010000663.1:0-1574 GCA_964623765.1 uncultured Roseicyclus sp. | reverse complement strand
CTGGGCGATCTCGGCGGCGTAATCGGTCTGCCCGAAGCGGGTATAGACCTCGTCAGCGACCTCGCCCTCGTAGAACCGCTTGAAGCCGGTGAGCCCGTCCTGACCCGCGGGGTAGTTCGGCGCCATGATGAAGGCGCTCTCATACCCCTCCTGCGTGGCGTAGGCCCCCGCGGCCTCATGCATCGCGTCGTTCTGCCACGAGACGTTGAAGTAGTTCGGATGGCAGCCGCGCCCGGCCAGCTGCGAGGGGCCGGCATTGTTGGAGACGTAGAACTTGCCCTGGTTGACCGCAGAGGGCACCACGGCGAGCGCGAGATTGGAAAAGATGATGCCCGTCAGGATATCCACGTTCTCGCGCTGGATCAGCTCGTCGGCCACCTGCACCGCGATTTCGGGCTTCTGCTGGTCGTCCTCGACGACCACCTCGACGTTGTCGGCGCCCGCCTGCTCGATGGCGAGCAGGAAGCCGTCGCGGCTGTCCTGGCCAAGGCCGGCGCCGCCGCCCGACAGCGTGGTGATCAGGCCGACCTTTACCTCGGCCGCCTGCGCCCCGGTGGCCAGCGCGAACGCGCAGGCCCCGGCCAGCAAGGTCTTTCCGAATTTCATGGTCTCGCTCCCTGTATTGATTTCCCGCGCCCGTTCCGGCGCACTGCCCGCAAGCTTCTGCCCGCGCCTCTGCCCCGTCAAGGCAGAACGGCGGTGGCCTCGATCTCGACCATCGCCTCGTCCTCCACGAGCGCGGCCACCACGACCATCGTCATCGCGGGAAAGTGGTAGCCCATGACCGAGCGATAGACCTGCCCCATCTCGCGCTGCTTCGCGAGGTATTCGGACTTGTCGGTGACATACCACGTCAGGCGCGCGATGTCCTCGACGCGCCCGCCCGCGGCCTCGACCACGTCGCGGATGTTCTTCAGCGCCTGTTCGCACTGACCGAGGAAATCCTTCGCCTCGAAGACCTGATCGGCGGTCCAGCCGATCTGCCCGCCGACGAAAAGCACGCGCCCCTCTGCCACCATGCCGTTCGCGTAGCCCTTGGCGGGCTTCCAGCCCTCGGGGTGCACCGTGATCGTGGGCATGCCGCCTCCTGTCGTCCGTCCGATATTGCCAAGTCTGCCTCTTGCCGCAGCGTATTTCAAGTCTAAAACTTTAGGCTTGAAATAAGGTGCGCGGGCTGGCAGGCTCATGCACGATCCAGCCAGAGGAGAGGCGACCATGAAGATCATCTGTCTGGGCGGCGGGCCCGCGGGGCTCTATTTCGCGATCAGCATGAAGCTGCGCGACCCCTCGCACGAGGTCACCGTGCTGGAGCGCAACCGCGCCAACGACACCTTCGGCTGGGGCGTGGTGCTGTCGGACGATGCGCTGTCGCGGCTCGAAAAGAACGACCCCAAGAGCGCCGAGTCGATCCGGTCGCATTTCGCCTACTGGGACGACATTGCCGTCATCAAGGGCGACACGCGCATCGTCTCTGGCGGGCATGGCTTCGCGGGGATCGGGCGCAAGCAGCTGCTGATCCTGCTGCAGGAGCGGGCGCGTGAGCTGGGCGTGGACCTGAAGTTCGAGACCGAGTT
>CAZUVG010000662.1:0-1585 GCA_964623765.1 uncultured Roseicyclus sp. | reverse complement strand
CCGGCTCAAGGCGCGCCCTGCGGGGCTTGGCGAGTCGCCCGTGCTCGGCGTTGCGATGTCTTGACGTGGCCACCGGCACGCCGGCGACATCGCGCCTTGATCACGAACGACTCGCCAAGCCAGAGTGGCATGGCATTCGTGCAGAGTTTCCCAAGCTGTCCGGGAGCGGCACGATTCCGCCTGACGGGTGACGTGCATTGCGTCGCGTCTCCCGGTTACTTCACCCCGTCCTGACCGAAGCGCTGGGCGAGGCGGTCGAGCTTCTCCTCCATGCTCATGTTCTTGAGCGCCGGGTCGGGCCGGGTTTCCTTGCGCGACTCGTCGCCCTTGTTCGGCCGTCGCTCGCCGCGGCGCTTCTCGCCCTGGCCGCGCCCGGCGGCCTTGCTGTCCTTGCCGTCGGCCGGCTTGCCCTTGCCCTTGCGCGGGCGGCGCGGCTTCTTCTCGCCGGCCTTTTCCGTTTCGCCCTGCTCGGCGCGCTTGGCGTCGCGGGCGGCGTGGATCGCCTTGATCTGTTCCTCGGCGTGGCCGCGGGCCTTGTCGTCGACCGGTTCGGCCGGCTCGCCCTTGAGGTCGACGCGGTGCTCCGCATCCTTCATGGCGATGTGGTACGACAGCCGCGAGGTGTAGAACTTCATCGCCGCGCGGATCGCCTTGGAGTTCAGGCCGTCGAGTTCGGCGGGACGCTCGGCGAGGATCTGCTGCAGGATGCCGATGGCCAGCGGCTTGACCAGCTTGGGGTCGGAGGAGAAGGCCTCCGGCCAGGCGGCCTCGAACTGCTTGACCGCCTCGCGCGGGTGGACGCGGGGCTTTTTCGGTTGGTTCGCCGCCGCGGAGTCTTCCTGCGGCGGGGCCGGGTCGCCTTGCGTGCCGTCGGGCTGGCCCGCGGTCGCCGTGGCTTCGGCCGGTGCGCCTGCTTCCTGGCTGGCCTCGGGGGTGGTCTCGACCGCGTCGGTGCCGGTGGTTTCCGGTGTCGGGTCGGTGGCCTGATGCTCGTCTGCGGTCATGTCGTCGGTCGCTGGCTTGGCGTAAATAGCAGACCGGACCGGCCGCCACGAATGGTCGCGGGCGGTCCGATCCGGCAAAGCGTCAATCTTAACGGTTTAGCCTGCCGCCGGCCACAACGGCGGGCGGCGGCCGGAGTGGTTGTCAGTTCAGGATGTCGTAGACGATGTCGCTGACCACCTTGCCGGCGGTATCGGCGATCACCACGTCCGTGCCGACGCGGTAATAGCGCATGTGATCCGGCAGCGGCGAGAGGTTGCGCGTGAGCTCGCGGGGCAGGCGTTCGTATTCCGCACCACGCGGTGGCCAGGGCGCGCCCCGTTCCAGCCGCTTGGCGTGGCCCGGTGGCACCTTGCCCTGCTTGGCAAGGCCCGGCGGCAGGTTGCGCCGGTACCAGTCCTGGATGTACATGCGTTCGCGGGTGGAGATGTGGTAGCGGGACGCGGGCGCGCTGCGTTCGGCGTGACGCTCGGGCGGGCCACCGATGTCGGACCGGTCCGGTCCACCGCGCTCGGCGTGCCCCGGCGGCTGGCCGGCGTGCTCGGGTGGCTGGGCCATGGCCGCGGCCTGCCCGATCAGGAAT
>CAZUVG010000661.1:0-1588 GCA_964623765.1 uncultured Roseicyclus sp. | reverse complement strand
CAGCCCGCCAGATCCCCGAGGCCAACGCCTCGACCCATGCCGGCAAGTGGGAGAAATCCCGCTTCATGGGGGTGGAACTGACCGGCAAGACGCTGGGCGTGATCGGCGCGGGCAATATCGGGTCGATCGTGTGCAGCCGGGCGCTGGGCCTGAAGATGAAGGTGCTGGCCTATGACCCCTTCCTGTCGGAGGAGCGCGCGACGCAGATCGGCGTGACCAAGGTCGAGCTCGACGAGTTGCTCGTCCGTGCCGACTTCATCACGTTGCATGTGCCCTACACCGAGAAGACGGCGAACATCCTCTCGGCCGAGAACCTCGCCAGGACGAAGAAGGGTGTCCGGATCGTCAACTGCGCCCGCGGCGGGCTCGTGGACGAGGCGGCGCTGGCCGAACTCGTCAGGGAGGGTCATGTCGCGGGCGCGGCCTTCGACGTCTTCAGGGAAGAGCCCGCGACGGAGAACCCGCTGTTCAACCTGCCGAACGTCGTCGTCACCCCCCATCTCGGGGCCGCCACGACCGAGGCGCAGGAGAACGTCGCGCTGCAGGTGGCCGAGCAGATGTCGGACTACCTGCTGACGGGTGCCGTGACGAACGCGCTCAACATGCCGTCGGTCACCGCCGAGGAGGCGCGGATCATGGGCCCGTGGCTGAAGCTCGCCGAGCATCTCGGCGCCTTCGTGGGCCAGCTGACGGAGGAGGCGATCGACGAGATCGAGATCGTCTACAACGGCATCGTCAAGGAGATGAACCTGAGCGCGCTCAACGCCGCGGCGATCGCGGGCGTGATGAAGGCGTCCAACCCGGACGTCAACATGGTCTCCGCGCCGGTGATCGCGCGTGAGCGGGGGATCGAACTCAGCACGACGACGCAGGACAAGACCGGGGTGTTCGACGGCTACATCCGCCTCGTCGTCAAGACGCCGCACAAGACCCGGTCCATCGCGGGCACCGTCTTCTCCGACGGCAAGCCGCGCTTCATCCAGATCAAGGGCATCAACATCGATGCCGAGATCGGCGCGCACATGCTGTACACCACCAACAAGGACGTGCCCGGCATCATCGGCACGCTCGGGCAGACGATGGGCGAGAACGGGGTGAACATCGCGAACTTCACCCTCGGCCGGTCGGTCCGTGACGGGGAGGCCATCGCGCTCCTCTACCTCGACGAGCAGCCGCCGGCCGACGTTCTGGACAAGCTGAAGGCGACGGGTCTTTTCCAGCAGGTCCGCCCGCTTCGGTTCGACGCGGCCTGACATCCCGGGCGGCCCGGTGCGACCGGGTCGCCTGCGTCACGTTGCTCTGGACGGCCGCCCCGCCCATGCGCTCTATGGGCGCGATCTTATCGGGAGGGAGACCCAATGGACGACATCGTGATCCTGTCCGGCGCGCGGACGGCCATCGGCGCCTTCGGCGGCGCGCTCGCCGGAACGCCGCCCATCACGCTTGGTGCCGTGGCGGCCAAGGCCGCGCTGGAGCGGGCGGGCGTCGAGGGCGGGCAGATCGGCCACGTCGCCTTCGGCCATGTCATCAACACCGAGCCGCGGGACATGTATCTCAGCCGCGTCGCGGCGATGGAGGCGGGCATCCC
>CAZUVG010000660.1:0-1592 GCA_964623765.1 uncultured Roseicyclus sp. | reverse complement strand
CCGCCGTGATCGTGCGGTAGGTGTCCTCGGAGAAGTCCGAGTGGCCCGGCGTATCCACGAGGTTGAAGCGGTAGCTCCGGTCGGGCCGCACGTAGTCGAAGGACATGGCCGAGGCCGAGACCGAGATTCCGCGGTCCTGCTCCATCTTCATGAAGTCGGAGCGGGTGCGCCGCGCCTCGCCCTTGGCGCGGACCTGCCCGGCCATCTGGATCGCGCCGCCGTAAAGGAGGAACTTCTCGGTCAGCGTCGTCTTGCCGGCATCCGGGTGCGAGATGATCGCGAAGGTTCGCCTGCGCGCGATCTCGGGCGGCAGGTCGGGGCGGTTCGTCTGTGGGACTGCGGCGGTGTCTGGCATGGGCGGGCATATAGCTGCGGGGCGGGGCCGCCGCAACGCGCCGCTTCGCGGACGGTCTCCGCGTCTTGAGGCGGGGTCGAACACCGGGTCATGCCAAGCCCTTCCTTCACGAAATCCATCCTCGGCCGCAGGCGCGGAGCGGGGCCGGTCAAGGCTGGCAGGCGCGGAGCGTGCCTGCTATCAGCGCGAGGAACCGGGAAATGACGGGAGGATGGCATGGATCTTGGGATCAGGGGACGGCGGGCGCTGGTCTGCGCTTCGTCGAAGGGACTGGGCCGCGGCTGCGCCGAGGCGCTGGCGGCCGAGGGCGTGGACCTCGTGCTGAACGCGCGCGGCGCGGAGGCGCTGGAGGCGACGGCCGAGGCGATCGGCAAGACCCACGGCGTCGCGGTGACGGCCGTCGCGGCGGACATCACCACCGAGGTGGGGCGCGAGAAGGTCCTCTCGGCCGCGGGCGATCTCGACATCCTCGTGACGAACGCGGGCGGCCCGCCGCCGGGGCTGTGGTCCGACTGGGCGCGGGAGGATTTCATCAAGGCGCTTGACGCCAACATGCTGACGCCCATCGCGCTGATGACCGCCCTGATGCCCCGGATGATCGACCGCGGCTGGGGCCGGGTCGTCAACATCACCTCGCAATCGGTGAAGGCTCCGATCCCGGCGCTGGGCCTGTCGAACGCGGCGCGCACGGGCCTGACGGGCTACGTCGCGGGCACGGCGCGGCAGGTGGCGCAGCACGGCGTGATCGTGAACAACCTGCTGCCGGGCATCCACGCGACGGACCGCGCGATCTCGCTCGATGGCGGCGTGGCAGAGCGCGAGGGGATCACGATGGAAGAGGCGAAGAAGCGCCGCGAGGCCACCATCCCCGCCCGCCGCTACGGCACGGCCGAGGAGTTCGGCCGCATGTGCGCCTTCCTCTGCTCGGAGCACGCGGGCTTCATCGTGGCACAGAACATCCTGCTGGACGGCGGCGGCACCAACGCAACCATCTGACGGACCGCACGTCGCCTTGCCACCCCCGTGGCGGGCTGTTACCTGCGAAAGCCGATCCAAACGCTCGGCTTTCGCTCATATGCCCGCATCCCCGGCCGCGACCCGGCAGGCCCAGACCGACGACACCCGCCTCGAGGTGGACGGCATCCGCTGCCAGTTCGATGGCCGCGACGTGGTGCGCGACGTCTCGTTCCGCGTCGGCGCGGGGGATATTCTCTGCCTGCTCGGCCCGTCGGGCTGC
>CAZUVG010000659.1:0-1598 GCA_964623765.1 uncultured Roseicyclus sp. | reverse complement strand
CGAGGCGCTCGGCTACAGGGTCGAGACGCACGGCCAGAAGGGCTTCAACGGCGTGGCGATCCTGTCGAAGCTGCCACTGGAGGACATCGCCCGGGGCCTGCCCGGTGCGGACGACGACGAGCAGGCCCGCTGGATCGAGGCGACGGTGGCGGGCGAGATGCGCAAGGTGCGCGTCTGCGGCTTATACCTGCCGAACGGCAATCCCGCGCCGGGTCCGAAGTACGACTACAAGCTGTCGTGGATGGAGCGGCTGCGCATCCACGGCGCCGCGTTGCTCGCGACCGAGATGCCGGTCATCATGGCAGGCGACTACAACGTGATCCCCCAGGACGAGGATGCCGAGAAACCCGAAGCGTGGCGCCAGGACGCCCTCGCGCTTCCGGAGAGCCGGGCGGCATTCAGGCGCATCCTGAACCTCGGCTTCACCGAGGCGATCCGCGCCCGCACCGACGCGCCCGGGCTCTACACCTTCTGGGACTACCAGGCGGGCGCGTGGGAGCGGAACAACGGCATCCGCATCGACCACCTCTTGCTCAGCTCGCAAGCCGCGGACCTGATGGCCGACGCCGGGATCGAGAAGCACCTGCGCGGGCGCGAAAAGCCGTCGGACCACGTGCCGGTCTGGATCGAGCTGGCCGCCTGAGCGCTCGGGTGGCGCGCCTCAGGCAACCGCCAGCCCCTCGTCCGATAGGCCGTCGAGCCGAGGCATCAGTGACAGCAGGTGCTGCGTGTAAGCGTGCTGCGGATCGGCAAAGAGCGCCTCGGTCTCCGCCACCTCGACGAGTTGCCCGTCCTTCATCACGCCCACCCGGTCGCACATCTGGCGCACCACCGGCAGGTCGTGGGAGATGAACAGCATCGTGAGGTTCAGATGCTCCTGCAGGTCCTTGAGAATGTTCAGGATCTGCGCCTGGATCGACACGTCGAGGGCACTTGTCGGTTCGTCGCAGATCAGGAACTTCGGCTGCGTGGCTAGCGCGCGGGCGATCGAGATGCGCTGCCGCTGGCCGCCGGAGAATTCGTGGGGATATTTCAGACCCGCCTCCGCGCCCAGCCCCACCCGGTCCAGAAGCTCTCCGACCCGCGCCGCGAGAGCCTCGCCCGAGAGGATGCCGTGATGCCGCGCGGGCTCGGCCACAATGGCATCGACGCGCATTCGGGGATTGAGCGACGAATAGGGATCCTGGAAGATCATCTGGATCTCCCGGCGGTACCAGTCAGGCACACCCCGCTTTCCCGAGGTGACGTCCTGTCCGCGGTAGCGCACCTGCCCGCCGTCCACCGGGTAGAGCCCCGCGATCATCCGCGCGATGGTTGATTTGCCCGACCCGCTTTCGCCGACAAGTCCAAAGACCTCGCCCTGCCTGATGTCGAACCGCACCGCATCCACCGCGGTGAAATATTGCCGCCGCGACGGCAGGATCGCGCCCCTTGACAGGAACCGTTTCGTGATCCCTTCGACCTCGATCAGCGGCTGGCCGCGTTCGGAGGTGTCGATTGGCCAGCTGCGTGCGAGGTCCTCGATCCGGAACTCGGTAACGCGTCCGCCGTAGGAGATCAGGGGGAAGCGTGCCAGCTTGATCGTGGGCCTCGGCACG
>CAZUVG010000658.1:0-1601 GCA_964623765.1 uncultured Roseicyclus sp. | reverse complement strand
TGGTTTCGAAAAATGTGTGAAGGTGGGCCGCCGCGCGGCCCCGGGCTCAGCGGTCGCTCGGCGAATTGGCCGAGACGGTCACGTCCATGGCCAGATGGCCTGCCTCGGCGCCGAAGCCGGTGAAGGCCTGGCCCAGCGTCTCGAAGACGGGACCGGCATCGCCGCGCAGCGCGGTGCAGAAGTTCTTGGACCGATCAAACGTGCCCGAGCGCTTCAGGAACTCGATGCAGCCGTAGATCTCGTCCATGTGGTGCCCGACGCCGAGCGGGTAGAGCGACAGCTGGGCGGCGATCTGCCGGTCCTGGAGCGGCGCGGCGGCGACGGCTTCGCGGCAGGCCGCGACACGGTCGGCAAGGCTCGCGTCGCGCGGCGGGCCGGCAACGGGCGTGCAGATCGGGTCGTCCGGCTCACCGGGACACCCACGCGAGACCGTCGCGTGCATCGTGGTGTGAACGCCCGAGCGCGCGGCGGCGCAGAACAGGTCGCGCATCGCCGGAAACAGGATCTCCGGGGGGCCGACCATGAGGGTGGAGAGCGAATCGGTCTCGAGCCGCAAGCGGTCCCGCCAGGGGTCGAGCGCCTCGATCGCGCCAAGGATGATGCCGACGAAATCGTCGGACATCGGATACAATGAGACCTGTGCCCCTGAGAACATGTTCACCTCGCTCCGCTGGCATTACCCAGATCAGCTCAAGGGTCCGAGGACTTGCGCCCTGCATCTCAGCCCCGGCACTACGGAGCTCCCCTGTAGTCCCCCACCGCTAGAGATTTTCTCGATTTCGGTCAAGCGGGGCCGGTCAGGCCGAAGTGCAGCCCGACGCTCGTCGACGGACCGAAACCGTGCCGGATCATCGATCCCGGCCTTGACCGAATCGTCCGGCGCAAAGTCTCCGCTGCCTTGCGGACGGGGTCGGTCGAATGGCGTGGCCGGCTGACGAACTCGTGTCCCAAGGGGCAAAGCTGGGGCCAGGCGATCAGGCGATACGGCGAAGCTTCGCACCGTTGAAGCCGCCCCGAGGCAGACGTTCATCCAGACCTGAGGGGCGCGGTCCCTGCCGCCACCTTATCGCATCAGAACGACAGGCACCTTGCAGGAGCGGACCATCTCGGTGGTGGTGGAGCCGATCACGAGGCTGCGGATGCGGCTGTGGCCGTAGGCGCCCATCACCACCATGCCGAAGCCTTCTTCATCGACCATCTTGCCCAACTCCGTCTCCGGCTGCCCCGGCACGACCCGCGTTTGGGAGTCGATGCCAGCGGCCTTCAGGAGCGCCTTGGCGTCCGCCAGGCCCTTCTTGACCTCCGACGTTTCGCTGCCAACGGTCACGACGGTGATGGCGAGTCCCTGGAACAGCGGGCTCCGAGCGATGTGATCCACCGCCTTCATCGCCGAGGCCCCGCCGTCATAGGCCACCAGCACCGTTTCGATGGGCTTGAAGGCGCGCGCGGCCACGAAGACGGGGCGGTGCGCGGCGCGGACGATCCGTTCGAGGTTCGATCCCAGATGCCCCCTGGCGAAATCCGCCGCCTCGCCGCGCTTGCCGATGACGATGACGCGGGCCTCGCCCTCGACCTCGCCGATGGCCTCGACCACGTCGCCA
>CAZUVG010000657.1:0-1615 GCA_964623765.1 uncultured Roseicyclus sp. | reverse complement strand
CTGGTCTCGGTGTTGTAGAGCCGACGGCTCGCGTAACGCTTTATCAGCAGCGGTTTCTCGGTCTCGGCCACGCGCTCCCCCCATCGCTCTGCGACTGCCATGCGGCATTGCGGCAAGAGCGTAGAGGACGCCCGGAGAAAATGAAAGGGCGGGCGTGCCGCACGGCACACCCGCCCCTGTCGTGGCTGGCGCCCGAGGGCGCCCGAGGGCTTACTTCGCCGCGGGCGCGGCCTTCTTGGCGGCCGTCGTCATGTCGGCGGTGGCCTTCTTCATCGCCGAGGAGGCATCTTCGGACAAGTCCTTGCCGGCGGCCATCATCAGTTCGACGGTGTCCATCTGGACCTTCTTCGCGATCTCGGCGAAGGCGGCCATGTGCTCGGCGGTGACTTCGGCCTGGGCCGAGGCGAAATCGGTCATCGCCTTGGCATAGTCGGCGGGCTCCGACTTGGCCTTGGTCATGTCGCCCATCTTGGTGAGCATGTCCTTCATCCACTTCGCCTGCAGCTCGGTGGACTTCTCGGCGGCCTCGATGGCGACGCTGCTGAGCTTCTCGTTCAGCGTTGCGGCGGTCTTGAAGCTGTTTTCCATCGCGGCGGTGTCGACGGGGAAGGCAGCCATCATGTCCTTCATCATCTGGGTCATGTCGGGGTTGACGGTCTTGGCGGTGGCCATGGTCGTGATCCTCTCTCTAAATTATCTTCAGCGATCCGGTGCCGGACCCCCGGCGTCGGTACTGAACACAATATGAATGCTGCAGTGCAGCATTTCAAGGGTAAATTGCTGCGCCGCAGCAATTCGGAAAAACGCCCGCCATTCAATCGCCTGGATGGGCAACCACGTAGGTGCCAGGGGCATCGCACAGGGGCGGATGCTCCGAATCACCCGGCTGGCGCGCCGGAACCCACTTGCCCGATCGCTTTGCGAGCCAGGCGTCCCAGCGTGGCCACCACGAGCCCTCGTGGAACTCCGCGCTGTCGCGCCAAGCCGTCTCATCGAGCGAAAGGTCCGGGTTGGTGTAGTGTCCGTATTTCCGCTTGCTGGGCGGATTGACGATGCCCGCGATATGCCCCGACTGCGACAGAATGAAGGACTTGGACCGGCCGCCCATTCCCTGCACCCCGCGATAACAGTCCTTCCAGGCCGCGATGTGGTCGGTCTCGCAGGCGACGGAACAGAGCGGCACGTCCACGTCGCTCAGGCGCAGACGCTCGCCGAAAAGCTCGAGGCCGTCCTCGGCAAAGGCATTGTCCTGGCAAAGCTGCCGCAGATACTGGATCGCCATTTTCGCCGGCAGGTTGGCGCCGTCCCCGTTCCAGTAGAGCAGGTCGAAGGCGGGCGGCGTCTCGCCCATCATGTAGCTGCGAATCGCGGGGCCATAGACAAGGTCGCGCGAGCGCAGGAACGAGAAGGTGCGCGCCATCACGTGGCTGGGCAGGACGCCGTATTTCTCGGCCTCCGATTCGATCGCGTCCACGAAATCGTCCTGAAGGAAGGGCGTGAACTCGCCCTGGTCGGAGAAATCCGTCAGCGCCGTCAGGAAGGTGGCCGACTTGATCGACCTGTCGCCGCGCGCCTTCAGCAACGAGAGCGTCATCGCCAGCGTGGTGCCCGCGAT
>CAZUVG010000656.1:0-1615 GCA_964623765.1 uncultured Roseicyclus sp. | reverse complement strand
CCAGCGTATTCTACACCCCGCGCCCGCGTGACGCTCTCTGGCCCATCCTGGCGGCGGTCCTTGCGGCGCTGATGGGCGCTCTCATCCTCAGGGTGCTTACAACCAGAGAAGACACCGAGCGCGCTCTTCAGGCCGCGCTTGCGAGGAAGGAAGGCGAACTGCGCGAGGCCTACCGGATCCAGGCGCGATCACAGCGGGTCGAAGCGCTCGGCCGGCTCGTGGGCGGCGTCGCCCACGACTTCAACAACATCCTGAGCGTGATCCTCGGCAACCTCGAACTGATGAAGGAAGAGGACGCGACGCGGACGAGCGCACCGCTCATCGAGGAGGCGGTCACCGCGACCCATCGCGGCGCTCACCTGACGCGGCAGCTGCTCTCCGTCGGCCGCAAGTCGCATCTCAATCCCCGGCGCCTTTCCGTGGCGGACGGTCTTCGGGAAGGCGCACAGATGCTGCAGCGCGTTCTGCCCGAATCGATCGAGCTGACCACCGTGCCGGCGGCGGGCCTGTGGCCCATCGAGGTTGACCCTGACGGATTGCAGAACGCGTTGCTGAACCTGGCCCTGAACGCCCGCGACGCGATGGACGGGCGCGGCAAACTGATCGTCGAGGCGACGAACACGCGGGCGACACGGGACTACCTCGACGACCGGCCCGACGAAGAAATCGCACCGGGCCGATACGTCGTGATCTCTGTCACGGATACGGGGCCGGGCATGCAGCCTGACGTCGTCGACCGAGCCTTCGAGCCCTTCTTCACCACCAAGCACGCAACCGACGGGTCCGGTCTCGGCCTGCCCTCGGTCCTCGGCTTCTGCCGGCAGTCAGGCGGGACATGCCGGATCTACAGCGAACCCGGCGTCGGCACGACCGTTCGGATGTACTTCCCGGCCAGCGAAGGCGAGCAGGGCAATGCGCCGACGGCCGGTGAGACCACACCGCTGCCTGTGGGCACGGGGCGCATCCTTCTGGCCGAGGACGAGGACAGCGTCGCCCGGGTCATCCTCCGTCAACTCCAGTCCGGGGGCTATACGGTCAAGCGGGTTCCAACGGGTGATGCGGCCTGGGCCGAGATAGAGGATGGCGCACAGTACGACCTCCTGATTACCGATCTGGTCATGCCGGGGACGCTGCAGGGGGCCGAGCTCGCCCGGCACGTGGAAGCAGAGCGACCACGGATGGCGATCCTGCTGATCTCTGGCTACCCGCAGGAAGCCGCGATCGAGGGCAACGGCGTGGCCACACGCCATCCCGTCCTGACGAAACCGATCCTGAGGGCGGACCTTCTCCAGTCGGTCGAGCGGCTGTTGCGAACATAGGGATCGAGAGCCGTCGGCAAGGCCGGTGACGCTGTGGTCACCGATTCCACTGGCGTCGATCGGGTGCGGCACGTCCTGCCCGTGCCGCGGTCAGATGAAGTTGCTGCTCTCCAGCGCATCCGCACCCACGCCGTTCAGGACGCCGACCAGTTCGACAAAGAAGTCTGCAGTCTCGAGGTTGCCATCGACATTCGTGATCTCTGCCGTGTAGACGCCGGCGTTTCCAGCAGCGTCGTAGGCGATGAAGGTCAGGTCATCGCCAGAGACAAGGCCGCCTCCATCGGTTGCCTCGACTG
>CAZUVG010000655.1:0-1624 GCA_964623765.1 uncultured Roseicyclus sp. | reverse complement strand
CATGGGCACGGCCGAGGTCGAGAGCGCGCTGGTGGCGCACGCCAAGGTCGCCGAGGCCGCGGTCGTGGGCTATCCGCACCCGATCAAGGGCCAGGGCATCTACGCCTACGTCACGCTCATGCGCGGGATCGAACCCTCGGACGAGCTGCGCAAGGAGCTCGAGACCTGGGTCCGCACCGAGATCGGCCCCATCGCCAAGCCCGACCTGATCCAGTGGGCGCCGGGCCTGCCCAAGACACGATCCGGCAAGATCATGCGCCGCATCCTGCGCAAGATCGCCGAGAACGACCACGGCGCGCTCGGGGACACCTCGACGCTCGCCGAGCCTCAGGTGGTGGACGAGCTGATCGAGAACCGGATGAACCGGGGGTAGGCCCGCCGGAGTCTGCAGGCATCAGCTACCTGCCCGTCCCGGTGGCAGCATCCGAGGGCGTGCGGCCGGATACCTGCGCGCAATCCGCTGTGGGAGAACGGGTTGCCGCCTCTTTCCCGCCCCCCGGGCATCGCGGCGGCTATACCCCTGATCGTTGGCCAGCGCCCGACGGCGCAGACAGGAAAATGCTCGGCATTTTAACCAACCCCTTGGGAGAAAACCGCTTTCGTGCCATCTTCCGCCCGCGGTGGGGGCTCTGAACGATGGAGCGCAGGTGATGACGCCGACCGCACCTTCCATGGGCGCCGCTCTGGCCTCCGTGCCAACGGTCAGCGCCCCCCGAATGAGCCCCACGGGCGCCGAGGCTCCGGCCTCGCCGAAGCCCGATCTCGGCCGTGCCGCCGTGACGCAGGCGGAGGCCACCGCCAAGGCCGCGATGGGCGCCCCGGGCCATGCCAAGCGCCCGGTGCCCGAAATCCCGCCCGATCCGCCGCCCGTGAAGGGCCTGGGCGTGCCGCCCCTCCACATGCGGGCGGTGGGCGATTCCGACGCCGCGCGGGACCAGCCACTGCCGAGGATGAGCGACCTCGTGGGCGCGCTGCAGCCGCCCGGGCCGTCGGGGCTCGACCGCCGGCTGTGACGCGGACTCGGGCCTCGCGATGCAGTAGAGGCAGCCGGACGCGTCGTCCGAACGGAAAACGGCCCCGGGCACGATGCCGGGGCCGCCTGTCGTGCGGAACGCGTGCGGATCAGTCGGCCAGCGACTGGTCCGTGATCACGTGCGTGAAGGCACCTTCCGGCACTGCCGAGATCACCGGGTCCGAACCGCCCGCAAGCAGCGTGTCAACCGTGCGCTGGTAGGCCTCCTCGTCGAGCCGGCCGTCGCCACCCTCCACGAGAAGCGCGATCTCGCCCATCATGCGCAGCTGGTGCTCCTCGGTCTGGGCGCCGGTCTCGTCGTAGTCGAGGACGATCATCGCAGCCTCTTCGGGGTTCTCCGCCGCCCAGGCCCAGCCGCGCATGGAGGCGCGGACGAAACGCACCATCTTGTCGACGAAGGCCGGGTCCTCGAGGTTTTCCTCGAGCGTCCAGATGCCGTCCTCGAGCGTGGCGACGTCGTAATCCTCGTATTTGAACGTCACGAGCTCCTCGGGCGTCACGCCGGCGTCGATGATCTGCCAGTACTCGTTGTAGGTCATCGTCGAGATGCAGTCGGCCTGCCGCTGCAGGAGCGGGTCGACGTTGAAGCCC
>CAZUVG010000654.1:0-1630 GCA_964623765.1 uncultured Roseicyclus sp. | reverse complement strand
GGAAGCGGGAACCATCCACTTCATCAATGGCGGACAAAGGCTCGCTCTTCTCGGCCATTTCGCTCGGGATGCCGACGCGCCGGCCACTGTCGACCTCGGCCTTCTTTACCCACTCGAGGAGGGTTTGCGGCGTGCAGCCGATCTTTGCCGCAATCGACGCGACTGCCTGCCAGCGGGACGGGTGCTGACCCTCACGGTCGAGAACCAGCCGAACCCCACGCGGCGACGATGATCGCCTTTCGGTGAACGTGCGACATCAGCGATGAAGAAGCAGGTGGTCGCCAGTTCCTGCACTACTTCCCGCGGCACTACCCCGCTGAGTGGATGGCGAACCATCCCTAATGAAGTCGCGACGTGACGACCAATCCTGCACGGTTGACGCTGTCCGTCGTCTCATGAGACCGGCGTTCCCGAAGACGCCTGCGGCCGGAACGATGGCTGCCTCCGTCAGCGGGTAGCCGCCCGTAGGCGCGAGGTGCAGAAGGGAGGCCCTGTGGCGCGAGACCAACATCGCGATGTGCTTCGAAGCTCTTGATGCTTGGAGCGCTTCATTCCCCCGACGTGCGGAGCGCCTCGCGTAATTCCCGGTGCAAGATCCAGTTTTCGGGATCGCCCTCCGCCGCGGGCACTCCGCGATAGCCGACGTACAACGTTCCCTCGAGATCCTGCGACGACGCGCTTGGCGCAGTCTCGATCGACAGGAAATCGGCGATCAGCAGACCGGCGCCTGCAAACGACCGCCGGACCGAAGCACGTGACTTGTAACCGGCCGCGCGCGCCATGCGCGTCTCGGTCAGGCCGTCGTCGTCGGCGAGACACAGCGCCTTCAGAAGGGCTCGCTGCGGCTCGGAAAGGTCGACCTGGCGGATCGCTTCGGAATACTCAGCAACGCTCGGGACGACGGCGCCCGTGTCCGCGTCCGTCCTGCGGGATCCGGTCCGTGACTTCTCCCGCTCGTCCAGCGCGGCGTGAAGCGCTTCGATGGCGGCCTCTTCCGTCGCGCCTGTCGCCTCGGCGACGAGTCCGCGTGTCCGGGCCGGGGGTTTGGGAAACGCGCGCGCGACGTATTCTCCGCCGAGCCTTCCGGACTTGATCTGGTAGCGGCCATGTGCGCCGATCTGGATGACGGGCGCGGCTTCCTTTTCCGCGGCGCCGCGCTTCTTCCGGGACGAAGACCCGAAGATGTCGTTGCCGCGGGCCGTCCGCGCCTTGAGGCTGTTGGTCGTCATGTCGTGTCCCTCCATTCAGGATGCTGCCGTGCAGATCCGCGACGCGCCATCCGGGGCCGGCCTGCGCGCGCAGCGTCGTCGGCCCCACTCGATCGGCCTGGCATAAGACCTTCGCCGCCGGACCGATCCTTGGCGTCCTGCCGCGTGGGCACGGTGCGGTCGTTTCCGATTCTTCGTGCGGTTGGTCGACCACGGCCGGGGAAATGACGCACCCGTGCGCGGCAAGATCAGTTCGGCGACGTCGGACCCCGCGCGGTTGCGACGGGGCACCGTGGGGTGCCCCGTCCGGCATCGGGTCGCTCAGGCGAGCGCGAGGTCGGTCGCGCTCTCGCGGCCGTCGCGGCCGGCTTCGACCTCGTAGGTCACCTTCTGGTCATCGGCGAGGCCGGTGAGGCCCGCAC
>CAZUVG010000653.1:0-1637 GCA_964623765.1 uncultured Roseicyclus sp. | reverse complement strand
GAAGCGGCCGCGGAGCGCGCGGCGGCCGAGGCCGAGGCGCGGGCCGAGGCCTTCCGGCTCCGCCCGGTGCCCCGGCCCGGGGGGCTGGCACCCGACACCGAAGACGGGGAGTAACGGCGCATGGATCGCCTGCAATTCATCATCGCCATCGCGATCATCCTGTTCCTGGCCTTCGCGCTCGGTTGGCTGGGGCACTGGCTCGTCGCGCGCTTCAGCCGGGTCTCCCACGCCGACCTCGGCGAGATGGAGGCACTCGCGCGCGCACTCCACGATGCCGAGGAAACGCGCGATCAGGCCATCGCCTATCTCCAGAGCCGCGAGACGGAACTGACCGGGCTATTGAGCCAGACCGAGGCGGAACTCCGCGCGGCCATGGAAGGCCTGAGAGAAGCCCGTGCGGAGGCGGAGGAACTGAGAACCTACATCGGCCAGCTGGAGCAGCAGCAGCACGGCTGAGCGCGGATCACCAGCGCCCGAGCGCTGCCTCGTCCTCGTCCCGTGCAGCTACCCATTCAGCGCCCCTGTCCGTGATCTCCTTCTTCCAGAAGGGCGCGCGGGACTTCAGGTAGTCCATCAGGAACTCGGCAGCGGCGAAGGCATCCGCCCGATGGCGAGCGGCGGTGCAGACCATCATGATGGGCTCGCCTGGGGCGAGGCGCCCGTGCCGGTGCAGGATCATCGCGCCGGTCAGCCCGAAGCGATCCACGGCCTCACCGCGGATCCGCTCCAGCGCGCGCTCGGTCATGCCGGGGTAATGCTCGATCTCCATCGCCTCGAGATCGCCGCTGGCCACATCCCGCGTGATCCCCGAGAAGCTCACCACGGCGCCCGCCCCCTCGACCGACCGCGCGAAGGCCTCGAGCTCGTCGCCCATGGCGAAGGCCGCCTGCTGCACGCGCACCGGCTGCATTCAGCCCCCCGTCATCGGCGGGAAGAAGGCCACCTCGCGCGCGCCGCCGAGCTCCGCGTCGAAATCGACGAGATCCTGGTCCACCGCCGCGCGGATCGCGCGCGTGTCCGCGAAGGCATGGGCGTAACCCTCGTCGCGGGCACGGAGTTCGGCGATCAGGTCGGCCACCGTCCGCGCCTCCGTCTCCACCGTCTCGCGCCCCGTCCCGAGACGCTCGCGCAGCCACGCGAAATAGAGGATGTCGATCTTCATCCGTCCTCTCCGAGGTAGGGCAGCGACTTCCTGAAGTAGTCCCAGCCCGTGATCAGCGTAAGCCCGGCCGCGATCCACAACAGGACAAGTCCGCCGTAGGAACTGGCGATCAGGCCGTTGTATTTCCAGGCGAGGCCCACGTCGTCGGCGATCTCGCCCGAGAGGATGCCGTTCACGATCTCCGCGTTCATGCCGAAGGTCTGCATGACGAAGTAGTGGTCGAACAGCCCCCAGACGAACAGGAGGGCGATTGCCACCATCTGCACGGTCGTCTTCCACTTGGCGAGCGGCGTGACCTTCAGAAGCCCGGCCGTCGCGCCGAGGAACTCGCGCAGGCCCGAGACGAAGACCTCGCGAAACAGGATGGCGGTCACCGGGATCAGCGTCCAGTCCGAGATGCCGTGCAGCCCCAGCAGGACGGCAAGCGCGATCACCACCATCGCCTTGTCCGCGATCGGGTCGAGCATCGCGCCGA
>CAZUVG010000652.1:0-1638 GCA_964623765.1 uncultured Roseicyclus sp. | reverse complement strand
GGTTCACCTCGATCTCGATATTGTCGTCCACGACCGGGTAGACCCAGACGCTGGCGAAGGAGGTCTCGCGCGTGCCCTTGCCGAAGGGCGAGATCCGCACGAGACGATGGACGCCCGACTCCGACTTCATCCAGCCGTAGGCGTTGGGGCCCGAGACCTTGTAGCCCACCGACTTGATCCCGGCCTCCGCGCCCGCTTCCTCGAACTGCAGCTCGACCTCGTAGCCCTTCTTCTCCGCCCAGCGGACATACATCCGTGCAAGCATCGCGGCCCAGTCGCAGGCCTCCGTGCCGCCGGCGCCCGCGTTGATCTCGATGAAGGTGTCGTTGCCGTCCGCCTCGCCGTCGAGCAGCGCCTCCAGTTCCTTGGCCTCGGCCGTCTTCACGAGATCGGCCAGCGCGGCCTCGGCCTCGGCCACGACCTCCTCGTCGTCCTCGGCCTCGCCCATCTCGATCAGTTCGGCATTGTCCTCGAGCCCGGACTTGATCGCCTCGTAGGTGCCGATCCGGTCCACGAGCGCCTGGCGGTCGCGCATGAGTTTCTGCGCCCGGGCGGGGTCGTTCCAGAGGTCGGGGTCCTCGACGCGGGCGTTGAACTCCTCCAGCCGGTGCTGCGCGGTCTCCAGCCCCATGCGCTGGCCCAGCAGGTCGAGCGACTTGCGGATCTTCTCGATGTTGGCTTGCGTCTCTGCGCGCATGGGTCTGACTCTCCGGGTCGGGGTGGGCGAGAGATAGATTATGTCCGCCCGCCCCTCAAGGCATGGCAGGCCCGGGACGGGCGCACCCGGCCGTCAGTAGAGCCCGCCCGAGGACAGCGTGCCGAATCCCGTGCCCGTCGGCACCCGCGCCGCCCCGCCGGTGGAGGTGTTCACCGTCGTCTCCTGCCGCTCCGACCCGGCCTGCCCGGGCTGAAGCGCACCTTCCGGATCGCCCTCGCCCCGGCCGAACATCGGCAGGTCCGAGCCCATGCCCCAGCCGCCGTCGATCACCGAGAGCATCCCCTCGAACGGCGCCTCGCCCTCCCGGAACAGTTCGTAGACCACGTGCTCACCCGCGCTGCCCTCCGGCAGGCGCGCGCCGGAATAGCGGTCGATCGGGTAGAACTGCCCGCCGGGCGGGACCGCGAAGGGCGCGCCGCCGTATTCGCGCACCGCCTCCGCCATGAACTCGGCGAAGACGGGCCCGCACATGCCGCCCCCCGAGGCCCCGCGCCCGAGGCTGCGCGGCTGGTCGTAGCCGATGTAGCAGCCCGCGACGATGGACGAGGAGAAGCCCACGAACCAGACGTCCCGTGCCTCGTTCGTCGTGCCGGTCTTGCCCGCCAGTGCCGCCGGGATGCCCGCGGCGCCGACGCTGCCCGCGGCCGTCCCGCGCTGCACCACGCCCTCCATCATCGAGGTGAGCTGGTAAGCCGTGACCGGATCGATCACCCGCTGGCGGTTCGAGACGATCCGTGGCCCGAGCCCCGGGTCGAGCGAGGCAAGCTCGCAATCGGGGCAGAGCCGCCGGTCGTGCCGGTAGACCGTGCGCCCGTAGCGATCCTGGATGCGGTCGACGAGCGTCGGCTCCACCCGCTCGCCGCCGTTGGCGAACATCGCGTAGGCCGCGACCATGCGGTAGAGCGTCGTCTCCTGGCTGC
>CAZUVG010000651.1:0-1641 GCA_964623765.1 uncultured Roseicyclus sp. | reverse complement strand
GCGCCGAGGCCGCACATGATCTTCTCGTTGAAGTAATAGGCAGGGCTGCGCGCGGCACCGTCGAAGACGACGAGCCGGACGGAGTTCGAGCCGATGTCGATGACGCCGACCCGGCTGAGGGCCAACGCCTCGGGCGCATCGAAGAGCGGGACACCGAAGGGACCCCATTCGGGGTGCAGATCCTCCATGCCGGCCAAACCCTGTTCCGTTGACTGCCGCGGACTGGGCATCGTGATCGCACGGCCGCCGCGAAAGGGTCAATCGCTAACGTGACGGGCGTTCAGTCCGTTCCGTGGGTGAGTTCCGGCACGTCCTTCGCCCCGGCCGAGCCGCGCCCCGAAAGCGAGGGGTTCTCCATGAAGAAGCGGTGGCAGGAGAACGGGTTGTCGATCCCCTCCGTTTCCGCGCGGCGGAACGAGCCGTCGGGTTGCAGCACCCAGCTTTGCGCCACGTCCGCGAGGTTCGCGGCCATGATCTGGCGCACGATCTGCGCCTTCACAGTTGGGTTGGTGCATTCCACCAGCGTCTCCACGCGCCGGTCAAGGTTGCGCCCCATCCAGTCGGCCGAGGAGATGTAGACCCGTGCCTTCTTCGACGGCAGGCCGTGACCGTCGCCGAAACAGACGATGCGGGAATGCTCCAGGAACCGTCCCACGATGCTCTTGACGCGGATGTTTTCCGACAGCCCGCGGATGCCCGGGCGGATGCCGCAGATGCCACGGATGACGAGATCGATCCTGACACCCGCCTGGCTCGCCTCGTAGAGCGCGTCGATCACGTCGGGCTCGATCAGGCTGTTCATCTTTGCCCAGACCACTGCCGGGCGCCCGGCGCGGGCGTGCTCCATCTCGGCCTTGAGGCTGTCGATGATCCGATTCTTCAGTGTCAGCGGCGAGATGGCGAGGTTCTCGAGGCCCTCGGGCTCGGCGTAGCCGCCAACGTAGTTGAAGACCTTGGTCGCGTCCCGGCCAAGCGCCTCGTCGCAGGTGAAGAGGCTGAGATCCGTATAGATCCGCGCCGTGATCGGGTGATAATTGCCCGTTCCGTAATGGGTGTAGGTCACGAGCCTGTCGCCCTCGCGCCGGACGACCGTCGATATCTTGGCGTGCGTCTTGTAGGTGATGAAGCCGTAGATGACATGCGCGCCCGCGCGCTCCAGCTTGCGCGACTGGCGAATGTTGGCGGCCTCGTCGAAACGGGCCTTGAGCTCAACCAGCGCGGTGACGGATTTGCCTGCCTCCGCCGCCTCGCAGAGGGCGTCGACGATCGGGCTCTCCTTCGAGGTGCGGTAGAGTGTCTGCTTGATCGCCACGACGTTGGGATCGCGCGCCGCCTGCGCGAGGAAGCGGATCACCATGTCGAAGGTCTCGTAGGGATGGTGCAGAAGCATGTCCTTCTGCTTGATCGCGGCGAACATGTCGCCGTCGTGGTCCTGCACCCGCTCGGGCACCCGCGGCGTGAACGAACGCCAGAGGAGGTCGGGCCGCTCGTCGATCACCAGCTCCTTCAGGCTCACGAGGCCGATCATGCCACGGACGTCCACGACCTCGTCCTCGGCGACGTGGAGCTGTTCGACGATCTCGGCCTTGAGATCGGCGGGCGCGCCCGCGCTGACCTGCAGGCGCACGACCTCGCCCCGGC
>CAZUVG010000650.1:0-1645 GCA_964623765.1 uncultured Roseicyclus sp. | reverse complement strand
GCCTTCACCGGGGCCGAAAGCGTCGTCCACGCGGGCGCGCTGGAGGCACCGGGCGTCGTCGTGGCGGGCAACATGCTGACCGGTCACGAGGTGATCGAGGCCGCGCTGGAGGGGTTCCGGTCGGCCGCCGCGATGCCGCTCGGCGAGCGGCTGATGGCCGCGCTCGCGGCGGCGGCGGCGGCGGGCGGAGACGCGCGGGGTCTGCTGTCGGCCGCGCTTCTCGTCGTCGGGCGGGACGTGGCGCCGCTCACGCTCAGGATCGACCATTCCCCTGCGCCGCTTGCCGCGCTCGCCGACCTCTACCGCGTCGCCCATTCCGAGCCCTACCATGGCTGGACGAAGGTGGTGCCGGTCCTCGACGATCCCATGCGCGCGCCGGCATCCGGGGAGGTGCCCGGCCGGCCGGAACCCATCGTCGCTCCGGAGCCGGCCGTCCGCCGCTGAGGATGGGGACCGGTCACTCCGCCATGAAACGGTGCAGGACCTGCGCCTCCTGCGACTGCATGAGTTTCTCGGCCGTCTCCATGTGCCTGCGCATGATGGTGCGCGCATCCTCGGCGCGGCCCTCGCGCAGCGCGGCGATCAGCTCGGTCTGATACGCGACGCCCTTCTCGTAAAGCTCGCGGTTCGGAGGATCGTAAAGACGGCGATAGACCGTCAGATCTGTCAGGATCCGTCCCATGAAGCTTACCACGAAGGCCAGCAGCGCGTTCTCCGAGAAATTCGCGAGCTTTCGGTGGAAGGCCAGCGAGGCGACATGCTGTTCGCGCTCCTCCTCGGCGCTTCTCGCGGGTTCGGGGTAGCTGGCGACGACGTCCTCCAGTTCGGCAAGCTGCGACGTGTCGAGACGCCCGGCCAGAGACGCGGCAAGCTCCGGCTCCAGCACGCGGCGAAGCTGGTAGATGTCCGCGACCGACAGATCTCGGAAGTAGAAGTAATTGGCAAGCAGGGCCTTGGCGCGGTCCGCCGTGACCTCCCCGACGAAGCTGCCGCCCCCGGGTCCCGTTCGGGTCTCGATCAGTCCCTGCGCCTCGAGGATGCGCATGGCCTCCCGGATCGTGCTCTTCGCCATGCCGAAGCGCGCGATCAGCTCCGCCTCGTTCGGCAGCCGGTCGCCCTGCCGCAGCTTCTGTTCGACGACCCAGTCCTTGATGGCCTCGGCCACGCGCACGGGCCGGGATCTCCGGTCGCGCCGGCCTGGCTTCGCCCGGGGGCTTCCGGTGCCCTGCTCCAGCGACGACTTGCTCATGCCCGGTCCGTGACTCCTCCGTTGCCGCCGTGGTGGGGAATCGTGCGTCGTTTCGACGGCACTTACAACAGGCGCGCTTTCGCAGCGCCGAGGTGCAGGCGAGACAGCCCTCCGCAACGGACCGGCCGACGCAGCAGCGGCCGGCCTTGCATCTCGTCTACCGGGCGCCTTGGCTGCCGGACATGACGGCCTCACTGCGCTTGCGGATCCGGCGGAGGGCTCTCTTCCGCTTCGGGTTCAGGCGCCTCGTCGTCATCATCGGGTTCAGGCGCCTCGTCGTCGCCGTCATCATCATCGTCGTCGAGCCGCGGGGGGGGCGGTCGCACGGGCGCACGCCTGCGTGCCTCGTAATACGCGTCGCACCCTTCCGAGATGACGCGGAACCGGGGAAGAACC
>CAZUVG010000649.1:0-1647 GCA_964623765.1 uncultured Roseicyclus sp. | reverse complement strand
CTGGGCCTCGACAAGCGGGGTCAGCACGTAGCCCGGGCAGATCGCGTTGACGGTGATGGGCTCTTCCGCCGTCTCGAGTGCGACGGTCTTGGTAAGTCCGACCACCCCGTGCTTGGCGGCGACGTAGGCCGCCTTGTAGGGCGAGGCCGTGAGGCCGTGGGCCGAGGCCACGTTGATGACACGCCCCCAGCCTGCCTTGCGCATGAGCGGCAGGGCGGCCGCCGTGGTGTGGAAGGCGGAGGAAAGATTGATCGCGAGGATTGCGTCCCACTTCTCGACCGGGAACGCCTCCACCGGCGCAACGTGCTGGATGCCGGCGTTGTTCACAAGGATGTCGCAGGCGCCAGCCTGCTCGATCAGGGCACGGCAGTCGGCAGATTCCGACATGTCGGCGCGGATGTAGCGCGCCGTGACACCCGTCTCGTCGGCGATACGGGCCGCGAGCGCGTGATCCTCCTCCCGGTCGGTGAAGGAATTCAGGACGACGTCCGCCCCCGCCCGCGCCAGTTCCCGCGCGATGCCCAGCCCTATCCCCGAGTTCGATCCCGTTACGATTGCAGTCTTTCCCGAAAGGTCCGTCGTGATGGCCATGTCCGTCTCCCTCGCAAACGCCTCGGTTCGCACCGTAATGCTGCGCATGCGAAAGGAACAGGGGTAAGGCGCTCAGGCGGGCACGGCGCGCTCACGCACGAGGGGCGGCAGCGTCAGCGCCGCCGTCGCCGCCGAGACCGCGCCCACCGCGAGGAAAAGGACCGCCGATCCGAAGGCGTCGATGGCGAAGCCTGCCGCGGCCGGTCCGGTGACGCTGCCGAGCGCCAGCGCGAGAAGGGCTGTCGTGAAGCCCGCAACCGGCGTCTCGGGAAAGAGGCGCTCGGACCAGAAGGCGAAGACGGCGCTCGACATCATCACGTAGACGCCCTGCAGCCCTGCCGACAACATCACCGCGGCCCAGGCTCCGGGCCACAACGCGACGAGCACGCTCGATACCGCCGATATCCCGAGAAGCAGGCGGAGAAGAACCGGCAGGCCGGTCCGGTCCTTGACCATTCCGGTCGCGAGCCCGGCAAGCCCGAGGAGTCCGTAACTCAGGAACAGCACGGCCGGTGCGGCCTCCGTGCCGAGGCCAGGCAGCCCTCCCGATCCCGCGACGCGGTCGGCGGCGAAGGAGACGTAGACCGCCGTGGTCGCGCCGAAGGAGAAGGCGATTCCATGGAGCGGCAGGGCCGGGAGCGCGAGGAGCTCGGCCATCCGGGGCCGGCGCGAAGCCTGCGCGCGCGCCACGTCGCGGAGCGCTGCGTGATTGAGCCATGCTGCCAGCGCCGCCGCAACGGCAAAGCCCGCCCAGGCAACGCGCCAGTCGCCGCCCGACAATGCCAGCGCCAGTGCAGTGGCCGCGGCGGCGGCGACGCCGAGCGCGGTGCCGCTGCTCACCTCCGACAGCGCGCCGGGCCGCGAGGCGTCGGGCAGGGCCCGCTGCACCGCCTCGTTGAACGGCGCCCAGGTGAAGCCCGCGCTCGACATGGCCAGGAAGATGCCGGTCGCCAGCAGGGGCACGCCGGGCGCAGCGGCCACGAGTCCCATGCCGAGGGTGGCGAACACGAGGCCCAGAACCACGGGACGTCTCGGCCCGCCGCGGGTGTCGAGCGC
>CAZUVG010000648.1:0-1652 GCA_964623765.1 uncultured Roseicyclus sp. | reverse complement strand
GTGTCTCCAGCACTTCGAGCGTCTTCGGCAGGTCGAGGATCGCCTTCGCGCCCGCCGCCACGACCGTCACCGGCGTCTGCGCCAGTTCCTGCAGGTCGGCCGAGATGTCGAAGCTCTCTTCCGCGCCGCGGTGCACCCCACCGATGCCGCCCGTCGCGAAGACCTCGATGCCGGCAAGGCGCGCGGCGATCATCGTGGCCGCCACCGTCGTCGCCCCGGTCCGTCCCGCGGCGAGGCAGGCCGCCAGATCCGCGCGGCTGAGCTTCGCCACGTCCTCCGCGCGCGCCAGCGCCTCCAGCCCCCCCGGCTCCAGCCCTGCGCGGATGTGCCCGCCGATGACCGCCATCGTCGCCGGCACCGCGCCCGCCTTCCGCACCGCCGCCTCCACGGCACATGCGGTCTCGAGGTTCCGCGGCCAAGGCATCCCGTGAGTGATGATGGTGGATTCCAGCGCAACGACGGGCGCACCCTCGGCCAGTGCCTCGGCGACCTCGGGCGAGGGGGCGATCAGCTCATGCATGGTCGCGCCCCGCCACGTAATGCGCCGCCGCCCGCGCCGCGGCGTCCAGCGCTGCGGCCGCGTCCATCCCGGCCAGTTCCGCCGCGATATGCGCCGCCATGAAGGTGTCGCCCGCACCGGTGATCCTCAGCGCTGCAACGCGCGGCGGCATCGCGCGCAGGAGCCCCGCCGCCGAGGCCTCCGCCGCCTCGCCGCCACCGTCCGTGACGACGACACGCCGCGCGCCCGCGGTCCTGAGCGCCTCCGCCCCGTCCGCGGCGCCTGCGCAGGGGCGGCCCGCGATCACCTCCGCCTCCTCGCGGTTGACGTAAAGCGTTGCACGCGGATGCCGCAGAAGGGGCCCCAGCCGCTCCGCCTTGCCGGGACTCGCTGGCACGAGGCGCAGATCGGCCGCGGCGAAGGCCGGGCTCGCCGCGATTTCCCGAAGCAGCGCCTCGGTCAGATTGCCGTCGAGCACCACGGCACCTGCGTAGGGCGCGGCCGCCGATCCCAGCCGCCCGTCGGTGAGCGGCGAGAGGATGCGCTTCCCCGCAGCCTCGAGCGAATGGGCGTCCGCGATCGCGGCCACGAGCTCGCCCGCCCCCTCGATCGCCATGTAGCGGTCCGTGGGCAGGTCCGGATCGACCAGCACGTGCTCGGTCACCAGCCCCATCCGACCGCACTCGGCCAGGAGGTCCCGACCGTCCGGATCGTCGCCCACCACCGTCACGAGCGCCGGCGTCAGGTCGAAGCGCCGCAGCGTCGCCGCGACGTTCAGCGCCACGCCGCCCGGAAGCCGCTCGATCCGCCCCGGTCGGTCGGCGCCGGCGGTCATGGGCATCGCGCAGCGCCCGATCACGTCCCACAGGACCGATCCGATGCACAGGATATCGGGACGCGCGCTCATGACGTCCGCCTCTAGCCGCGCCCCGCCCGTCCGTCCAGACCCCGCGTTGGCCATCCTGCAGCCCCTTCATCCCGGCAGGAAAAATCCGGTGGAGCGCGCGGCGGCCGCGCAGGGGGCAGGGGGCTTGCCATTCCCCCAAAAACGCCCTAAGCGACCCGGCATCACACAGGCGGAGGCGGGCCTGCGGGGGAGACATCCCCGTGCGTCCACCGGTTGCGGGACCCCGGACACGGGGCGCCGATGAAC
>CAZUVG010000647.1:0-1653 GCA_964623765.1 uncultured Roseicyclus sp. | reverse complement strand
CGGTTCGGTAGTAGCGGCGGCGATTCCACCGGAACACATACTCGTCGAGAATCCGGCGGATGTGCTTCCACCGGAAACCGTGGAGTTCGAGGGATAATGATTTCCTCCAGTGGAGGAAATCACCCGAGAACGCCTTCGCCCACCGCTTCAGGGTGAGGATCGCAGCACGGCGAAGGCTCCGGTGGAGCCTTCGATATCCGAACGGGCGAAGCCCGGGAGGGAACACACGGTGGGTCCATGGGAGGATGAGATGGGCCTTGTTCGATCCGACCACCCGCGGCTCGTGGATATGGGATGCAGGGTTCACTCCTGAGCGACCCGGAGAAGGTCGGACGGATCCGCCGGAAGATGCAGGAGGCCTACGACTATCTGCTGCGCCCCGGCCGGGCCCGGCCCGACGGCATTTCCGGCCGCGCCCCGGCGATCTCCATCGGCGGGATGCCGGATATTTGACGGAGCGCGCGATCCGAGGGCATGGATGTGCGCGCCCCGATCGGGGGCGTGCACCCGTCACCATTCCGGCGGGCCCGCGCTTTCGAGCGAGACCGCGAGCGCGTCGACGAGCGCCCGCGGCGCAGCCGAGAGGTCCTGGCCATCGAGCGAAAGCCCGAGATGCTCCGTGGCGATGCGCCCGACCACCTCGGCCTGGCGCGCATCGCGCCGCCGCTTCAGGGCGTCGCGGTCGGGGCGACGCGACATCCAAAGCTTGTGGAGCGCGAAGACACGCGGATCGATAGTCGGGATCCAGACCGGCAGCCCGCGCGCGTCGAAGGCGATCGCCTCGAAGCGCGGCGCGTTAACGAGCCAGGTCACGCCCTCGATCGCCACAGCCTCGATGTCCTCGGGATTGTCCGAAAGCCGCCCGCGCTTCTGCAGCATCGGGTTGCCGATGGTCGGCTCGATCAGGTCGACCATGAAGCCTTGGTCGTTGACGGCACGGAAGCTGCGCTGGCCGGTCGGCCCGAAGCTCCCGTCCACCTTGCGCAGGATCTCGACCATGCCGCGGCCGTTGCGCTCGGATGCGGCCTGCGCCCCAAGGCTGACGCGCCGCCGCGCGTCGTAGAGGATGTCGACATCCTCCGTCGTCGTGGCGTCGGCGGCGATGCGCAGCCCGGCCTTGGCCTCGTAGGCAAAGAGCGCATTGGTGCCGACGACGATGAGTCGCGTGCCGAGCCAGCCGGCGCCGTCGAGGCGTCGCAGGATCCGCGCCGTCAGAACCGGCACGCGGCCGAGCCCGTGGGCCGCAATGACACGGGCTCGACCTTGGATCTCCGAGCGAAGCCCGCCGATGCGGGAGGCGAGGCGCTCCTTCCCGGCGGCGAAGTCGGCGAGGATCGCGTCGGTCTCGGCGCTGCGCGGCCCGAGCGAGGTCTTCGACTGCGATCCGCTGCGGCGGCGCAGCAGGTACTCCTGGTCGCCGCGCGCCTCGTAGAACATAGACCCGTCGAAGCGGCGGGCCATCTCGTCCTCTGCGACCCGCAGGGCCTCGAACCGATCGCGGGCGTCGATGGCCTCGCGCGCCGCTGAGTCGCCTATATAGTTGGTATAAAACATTTTTGCCACCATCCGCGCTTACTCGCGTATATGATGGCAAAAGATCTGTCTATCAAGAGCTTGACGAAGAGAACCGGGCAATACCAACATCACCATAAA
>CAZUVG010000646.1:0-1656 GCA_964623765.1 uncultured Roseicyclus sp. | reverse complement strand
ACATGGTGAAGGCCTCGCGGCTCCAGTCGCAGGAGGCGCCGAGGCGCTTGAGCTGATCGCGGATCCTGTTGCCGGACTGCTGCTTCCACGCCCAGACGTGGGACAGGAAGTCCTCGCGGCTCATGTCGCGGCGGGATTTGCCCTCTTTGCCAAGCTCGCGCTCGACGACCATCTGCGTGGCGATGCCCGCATGGTCCGTGCCCGGCTGCCACAGCGTGTCGAAGCCCCGCATCCGGTGCCAGCGGGTCAGCACATCCTGCAGCGTGTTGTTGAAGGCGTGGCCGACATGAAGGACGCCCGTGACGTTCGGCGGCGGGATCATGATCGAGAAGGGGGCCGCCCCTGGCTTCGCGTTCGCCCCTGCCCGGAAGGCACCGGCCTCCTCCCATGCGGCATAGATGCGCGCCTCGGCCTTGCTCGCGTCGAAGGTCTTTTCCATCGTCGGGCCCTCTCGTCTCACCTGCCGGCTGACCTACAGAACGCGCTGGCAAAGGCCAAGGGGGCACGGCACGGCGGCCGGCGGAGCGGAGTTTTGCAAAACTCCGCCCGGACCCTTGCAAGGGTCCGCGGCATTTTCTTGCAAGAAAATGCCATGCGGCATCAGCCCAGTTGCTCCAGGATGCGCCGCGCGGTGGCCTCTCGTGCCCCTGCGCCAAGATCTCCCGCATCGACGCGCGACAGGACCCGTGCTTCGCCGCCTTTGCTAAGGCGCAAATAGGCAGGATCGTAATGCTGGCGGATGAGCGCCTCCGAAAGCTCGACGGTTCGTCCCTCCCGAAGCAAGGAGAGCCAGCCATCGACGGTCTCGTGCCCGGCGATGGGCCGCAGCCCGTTCAATCGCCGCGACAATCCGGGCACGTCGGCCGCGAGACCCGCGTATGCTTCCGCGAGGAACCGCGCCCGCGCCTCGACGGGGGCCTCCACGACGATGCGCGGGCTGCCCTTCATCGCGACCCAGAGCGCCGGCGGAATGCGCAGCGCCCCGATCCGTGCGCTCTCGGCCTCGACCAGCACGGGGCGCGCCGGATCGAGGCTGTCCAGCACCGATGCGAGCGCCGTCTCGAAGCCTTTCTGCGCGGGCTGCGGCCCCTCCACGTCGCCGAGGATCGAGCCGCGATGCCGCGCAAGCCCCTCGAGGTCGATCACCTGGCCGCCGAGCTTGGCAACCTCCCCCAGGATCACCGTCTTGGCCGTTCCCGTATAGCCATCGAGGCGAACCACCCTCAGCCCGAGATCGGCGTCGTAGAGCCGTCCGACCACCAGCCGCCGCCATGTCCGGTAGCCGCCTTCGAGCGTCTCCACCCGCCAGCCGATCTCGCGCAGGATCGACGCGAACGAGCCGGAGCGCTGCCCGCCCCGCCAGCAATAGACGAGCGGCCGCCAGCCGCCGTCCTTGTCCATCAGCCGCGCCTCGATATGCCGCGCGGCGTTCCGGGCCACGAGCGCCGCACCGATCTTGCGGGCGCGGAACGGGCTGTCCTGGACGTAGATCGTGCCGACCTCGGCGCGCTCGGCATCGCTCAGCACGGGCATCGAGACGGCGCCGGGCAGGTGATCCTCGGCGAACTCGGACGGCGAGCGGACGTCGATGATCGCGTCGAACCCCGCCGCGGCGAGCGCGGCGGTGTCGGTCAGTCGGAACGCCAAGGGCTCAGG
>CAZUVG010000645.1:0-1662 GCA_964623765.1 uncultured Roseicyclus sp. | reverse complement strand
GCAAGCGCGATCACCACCATCGCCTTGTCCGCGATCGGGTCGAGCATCGCGCCGAAGCGGCTGACCTGCCCCCATTTCCGCGCGAGCCAGCCGTCGAGGTAATCGGTCAGCGAGGCGAAGAGAAACAGGATCAGCGCGGCCCAGTCCGCGACCGGCCGCGGCAGGATCAGGAACACCAGCCCCACGAGCGGCGCCGCGATCAGGCGCGCGACGGTCAGGGTGTTGGGCACGGTCCAGCGCATGGCGCGGGTGTATCCTGCCGCGCGATCCGATGGAATGCCCGACTTTGCGGATCGGGCGGGCGCCGGTGTGCGGTCGCCGTCATGGCTTCGCTTCGTCATCCAGGAAAACCGGCCGCGCCCGCGCCGGGTTCCGGACCACCGGCCGAGAATTCCCGTGCCCGACCCTCCTTCACCCCGGCAGCAATACTCCTGCCCGACGCACCGCGCCGCGGCGGGGCTCAACGGTCGTGGAAATGGTCGTAGATCTTCTGCGCCAGCGCCTCGCTCACGCCGTCCACCGCCTTGAGGTCTGCAAGGTTCGCCCGCGATACCGCCTTGGCCGAGCCGAAATGTGCGAGCAGCGCCCGCTTCCGCGTCGCGCCCACGCCGGCGATCTCGTCGAGCGGCGTCGCGCCCACGGCCTTGGCCCGCTTCTGCCGATGCGCGCCGATGGCGAAACGGTGGGCCTCGTCGCGCAGGCGCTGGACGAAGTAGAGCACGGGATCGTTCCGCTTGAGTGCGAAGGCGGGCTGGCCGGGGCGGTGGAACTCCTCCTTGCCCTGATCGCGGTCGATGCCCTTGGCCACGCCGATGAAGGGCACGTCGTCGATACCGAGATCGTCGAGGATCTCCTGCACCGCCGACACCTGCCCGGCGCCGCCGTCGATCAGGAGAAGGTCGGGCCATGCCTCCCCTTCGCGGTCCGGGTCCTCCTTCAGCAGGCGCTGGAAGCGCCGCTTCAGCACCTCCTTCATCATTCCGAAATCGTCGCCCGGCGTCAGCTGGTCGCCGCGGATGTTGAACTTGCGGTACTGCGACTTCACGAAGCCCTCGGGTCCCGCCACGATCATCGCGCCCACGGCGTTCGCCCCTTGGATATGCGAGTTGTCGTAGACCTCCACACGCCGCGGGGCCGCGTCGAGGTCGAAGGCCTCGGCCAGTCCGTCGAGAAGCTTCGACTGCGCCTGCCCCTCGGCAAGCCTGCGCGCGAGGCTCTCGCGGGCATTGCGCACGGCGCTGTCGATCAGCTCCGCCTTCTCGCCGCGCCGGGGCACGAGAAGTTCGACCTTGCGGCCGAGCTTCTGCGACAGGGCATCGGCCATGAGGTCGGGGTTGTCGATCTGATGCGAGAGGATCACCTGCCGCGGCGGCTCCTTCTGGTCGTAGAACTGTCCGAGGAAGGCCTCCAGCACCTCGGGCTCGTCGATGTCGGCCCCCACGCGGGGGTAGAAGTCGCGGTTGCCCCAGTTCTGGTTGGCGCGGATGAAGAAGACCTGCACGCAGGCCTGCCCGCCCTCCATGTGGAGCGCGATCACGTCCGCCTCCCGCACGCCGCGCGGGTTGATACCCTGCGCCGACTGCACGTTCGTCAACGCCCGGATGCGATCGCGCAGGGCGGCCGCGCGCTCGAACTCCATCGCCTGCGAGGCCTCGGCCATCT
>CAZUVG010000644.1:0-1678 GCA_964623765.1 uncultured Roseicyclus sp. | reverse complement strand
TTGTAGTCGTCCTTGAGACCGACTTCCTCGGACGAGGGCAGCCGGTGGATCATGGACATGTATTCCTCCTCGATCCGCTCCAGATCGAGCGGGAAGAGATCGGCGCGGAACGTCTCCGGCACATCGTAGAGGAAGCGCGCTGGCGCGCCGTGTTCGTATGGGCCCAGGATCCAGCCGCCGCGTTCCTCGCGGACGTACCACTTGGCATCGGCGTCGCGCAGAACGGGATGCTCGGGGTTCGACTTCCGCCACTCCACCAGCGCCGGGTCGGGTTCGGTCACGATGAACTGGTGCTCCACCGGGATCGCGGGTGTCTTGATGCCCAGAAGCCGCGCGGTCCGCTGCGCGTGGTTGCCGGTCGCGGTGACGACATGCTCGGCGGTGACGACGATCGTCTCCTCGGACGGCACGAGGTTGCCGCCCTTCTCCACCATCTTCGTGCAACTGACCCGCCATTCCGAGCCGGTCCACTCAAAGCCGTCCACCTGCCACTTCCGCTCGATCGTCACCCCGCGCTGGCGTGCGCCCTTGGCCATCGCCATGGTCACGTCGGCGGGATTGATGTAGCCGTCCGTCGGGTGGTAGATCGCGCCCTTGAGATCCTCGGTCCGGACCAGCGGCCAACGCTCCCCGATCTGGTCCGGCGTCATCCATTCGTAGGGGATGCCCACCGTCTCGGCCGTGCTCGCGTAGAGCATGTATTCGTCCATGCGTTCGTCCGTCTGCGCCATGCGCAGGTTGCCCACGACGTAGAAGCCCGCGTTGAGCCCCGTCTCCTCCTCCAGCGTCTTGTAGAACTCCACGCTGTAGTCGTGGATGTGGCTCGTCGCGTAGGACATGTTGAACAGCGGCAGCAGCCCCGCGGCATGCCAGGTTGAGCCCGCGGTCAGCTCGTCGCGTTCGAGAAGCATCACGTCCTGCCAGCCCGCGCGGGCGAGGTGGTAGGCGATGGAGGCGCCGACGGCACCGCCTCCGACGACGAGAGCTTTGACATGTGTCTTCATTGCGCGCGTGGCTCCGGGCAGATGTTCCATTTTCCGGGATGTCCCGGACGGGGATTCGGCATCTGGCCCTCATTGCCCGAGCGCGGAGCGTGACGCCTCGCCCACCCGACGCAATGCGGTGCGAAAGCGACATGGGCGATACCGCCGCAGACGCCAGCCGCTTCTTCTTGTTGCAAATACGGCCGCCGGAGGCCCACGCGTCGCCGAGGGCCCCCGGACGGGGGCGCGAGGTGGCGCGTTCCTTCAGAGCATCGCGGGCACGACCATGTCCGGCGGGCGGTGGCCGTCGGCAAAGGTCTTGATGTTCACGATGACCTTCTCGCCCATCTCGGCCCGCCCCTCGCGCGTGGCCGAGCCCATGTGCGGCAGGAGCACCACGTTGGGTAACTCGCGCAGGCGCGGATTCACCTCGCGCCCCTTCTCGAAGACGTCGAGCCCCGCCCCCGCGATGTCACCGCTGCGCAGCATCCGCGTCAGCGCGTTCTCGTCGATCACCTCGCCGCGCGAGGTGTTCACGATCACCGCCTCGGGCTTCATCAGCTTCAGCCGCCGCGCGTTCATCAGGTGGAAGGTCGAGGGCGTGTGCGGGCAGTTGACCGAGATCACGTCCATCCGCGCGATCATCTGGTCGAGGCTTTCCCAGTATGTCGCCTCGAGCGCATCCTCGATGTCCG
>CAZUVG010000643.1:0-1681 GCA_964623765.1 uncultured Roseicyclus sp. | reverse complement strand
CGGGAAAGATCCCCGGCGGCTTCCGCATCCGCACCCGCGGCGCGGACCTGAAGGTGCACGTTCGCAGCCCGCGGCAGGCCGAGCTTGCGCGCCTGATGCCGGAAAAGCTCCCGCCCGACACGTCGAAGATGCTGCTTTGCCCGATGCCGGGGCTCGTGGTGAAGATCGACGTCGAGATCGGGCAGGAGGTGCAGGAGGGACAGGCTCTCTGCACCGTGGAGGCCATGAAGATGGAGAACATCCTGCGGGCCGAGCGGAAGGGCGTGGTCACGAAGATCAACGCAGGTCGCGGCGACAGCCTCGCCGTGGACGAGATCATCATGGAGTTCGAGTGATCCCGTGACCGCCCGTCGCGCCTACTGCCCGCCCGAGCGCAGCTCCTCCTGCCGGAAGGAGAAGTTGTCGATGCCGCGCGTGATCTCGCGCACGTCGCGTGGCGAGGGGCGGCGGAAGCCGACGTTGCCGTCCTTCTGCATGACGACGAGCCCGAAGCCGCGCGGGCGCAGCGTCTGGCGGATCTCGGACCGCGCGGAGGGGTCGGTGTCCACGATGATCACCGCATCCCGTTCCAGAAGCGGGCCCGGGCGGTCGGCCAGCAGCGAGAGCTGCTCGATGAAGCGGGGATCGTTGGGAGAGTCGGCGAAGACTATGATGGGCCGTGCGATCCACTGGAACTCCTCCAGCGTCAGGCCGGCGGCATCGCGCGGAGCCATCGGGTCGGTCGCGGGGGTGTCGGGCGTGGCGTCGCCTGCGTCCCCGATCAGGTCGTCCGTGGTCTCGTCGGCCACCCCCGCCGCATCCGTGTCGGCCTGTTCGCTGGCTGCGGCCCCGGTCTGCGCCATGGCGATGCTTCCCGAGCCGCTGTCCTGCGCGGACAGGGGGGCTGATGCCAGAAGAAGCAGGGCAAGTGAAGATGTCAGGATCGGTCGCATTCTCTCTCCGTTCCCGCCAGATATAGGCGGCATGCCCGCGAAAGCGAAGGGCTTCCTGACGCAGCCCCGGGCGGCCGCCGCCCGCCCCGACATGAATGCAACGACCCCTGCCGACGGCCCCGCCCTCTCCGCGGCCACGCAGGGGAAACGACGAGGATTCTGCCATGAGCCATGACAAAAAGAGCATCGAGGACTGGCGCGCCCGCGCCAAGAAGGAGCTGAAGGGACGCGATCCCGAGGAGCTGACCTGGGAGACGCTGGAAGGAATCCGCGTCAAGCCGCTTTACACCGCGGGGGACACGGACGGCCTGCCGCACATGGGCAGCCTGCCGGGATTCGAGCCCTTTACCCGTGGCCCGCGCGCCACGATGTACGCGGGCCGTCCGTGGACGATCCGGCAATACGCGGGCTTCTCCACGGCGGAGGAGAGCAACGCCTTCTACCGCCGCGCGCTTGCCGCCGGGCAGCAGGGCGTCTCGGTCGCCTTCGACCTCGCCACGCACAGGGGCTACGACAGCGACCATCCCCGCGTGGTGGGCGACGTCGGCAAGGCCGGCGTGGCGATCGACAGCGTCGAGGACATGAAGATCCTCTTCGACGGCATCCCGCTCGACCAGGTCAGCGTGTCGATGACCATGAACGGTGCGGTGATACCCGTGCTCGCCAATTTCATCGTCACCGGCGAGGAACAGGGGCACGACAAGTCCGTGCTGTCGGGGACCATCCAGAACGACATCCTGAAGGAGTTC
>CAZUVG010000642.1:0-1690 GCA_964623765.1 uncultured Roseicyclus sp. | reverse complement strand
CCGTGGATCGCCGACAGCATGCCCAGCGTCACGATCAGGGAATTGAGCCTGAGATACCCGATGAGAAAGCCGTTGATCGCGCCCAGCACGAGCGTCATGGCGAACATGGCCGGGATGGCGAGCGCGGGGCCGAAGGCCGGGTTCTCGTGAAGGTCCAGCACCACGATGGCCGAGAAGGACAGCATCGAGCCCACCGAGAGGTCGAGGTTGCCGCCGATCACGACGAAGGTGACGCCGAGCGCCATGATCCCGAGGATGGCCGAGGACCGGATCACCCCGAACACGTTGTCGATGTCGATGAAACGCGGGTTCCACAGCGTGAAACCCACCATGAACACGATGAAGGCGACGAGGATGCCCTGTCGCGCCAGGATACTGCCGAGCGACTTCATCGCCGTCGATTTCATGGTCGTGTCGGCCATTCTCCGTCCTCCCCTCCGGATTGCCCCGCCGCGGAACATCCGCTCCCGCCGCTTCTGCCGCGGCGCATGTCTCAGACCAGTGTCATGCCTCCGTCGATCATCACGATCTGGCCCGTCATGTAGTCGCTCGCCCGCGACGCGAGGAACGTGGTCGTCCCGGTGATGTCCTCCGGCCGCGCGACGCGGCCCTTCAGGATATCGGCCGAGAACTCCTGCATCGCCTGCCCGGGCCGCTCGGCCGCCCCGATCTCCATCAGGTCCTGATCCACCTGCTCCCACATCTCGGTCGCCACCACGCCGGGGGCGAAACCCGTCACCGTGATGTCGTGCTTGGCCAGGTCACGGGCGCCAGATTGCGTCAGGCTGACCACCGCCCATTTCGAGGCGCAGTAGGGCGCCACGTTGTCGAAACCCTGTCGCGAGGCGATCGAGGCGGTGTTGACGATCTTGCCGCCGCCGCCCTGCGCGATCATCTGGCGCGCGGCCTCCTGCATCCCGATCAGACAGCCGAGGCCGTTGACATCCATGATCAGGTGCCAGTTCTCCTCGGTGACGTCGAGGAAGTTCATCGGCTTGTTGACGCCCGCGTTGTTGAACATGACGTCGAGCCGTCCGAAGGCGGCGACAGTCTTCTCGATCATTGCGCGGGTCTGCCCCCTGTCGCGAACATCGACGCGCGCCGAGATGACGGCGTCCTGCGCCGCGTTCGTCCGAGCACCGTTCCGCTCGGCGACCTCGGCCACCTGATCCCCGTTGAGGTCGGCGAAGCAGACCTTCGCGCCCTCGGCCAGCAGCGCCTCCGCGATCGCGCGACCTATGCCGCGCGCGGCGCCTGTCACGATGCAGACGCGGTCCTTCACCCCCCGGGGCTCGTCCACGGCCAGTCTCCCGTCGGTCTTGTCGTTTGCGCATCGGAGGCCGGCCATGCGGGCCGGCCTCCTGTCCAGGTCGGGAGTCTCAGAACACCGGGCGGTCGAACTCGCCCATGTTCTCCTGGGTGATCTTCGGCGTGTCGAAGTAGTTGAGGAACGGCACGTCCTCGCCGTTCAGCACGTCGATCGCGGTCTGGAGAGCGGCCCGAGCGTCGTCCACGGGCGACTGGTAGATCGAACCCCAGTATTCGCCGCGCTCCATCGCGTCGTAGCCGACCGCGAAATTCGTGGCGCCGACGAAGGTGATGCCCTCTGCACGGTCGGCCGCGAGCGCGGCATTCAGGGCGCCCACGCCCATGTTGTCGTCGCCCGAATAGACGCCGTCGATGTCGTCGT
>CAZUVG010000641.1:580-1694 GCA_964623765.1 uncultured Roseicyclus sp. | reverse complement strand
CGCTCTCCTCCTCGGCGACAAGGCGGCCGCGGGTGTGGCCGGGGTGACAGGCATAGGCGGCGACGGTCATCTGGGGTGGCGTCCTGCGGATCGCGTCCCGTCTAGCGCAGCGCGCCCGGCTTGGCGATGCCTCAGGCGCGGCGGCGAAGCGCGAGCAGCCCGAGCGCGCCGAGCAGCAGGAACGCGCCAGCCGGCAGCGGGACCACGGCGCTGGTGTCGGTCTCGATGCTCAGGCTCCACCCGCGTGAGATGGACCCGGTATCCAGGAGGTTGAAATCGTTTACGAAAAGCTGCCAGTTCCCGTTCGGGTCGGTTCCGTCGAACGTCGAGAGGACGAGCGGATAGGGCCCGCCGGGCGCGGGTGCCGGGTAAGGCGTGCCATACTGGTTGGAAGGCCGCCAGGTTCCGCTGGAGAGTGCCCCGCTCGTGGGCAGGGGCAGGCTCGCGTCATCGTCGAAGGTCAGCGTCAGGTCAACGGCGAGGATGTCGAATCCCGCGCCGTCCATGAGCTCGACGACCTGTCCGCCCGGCCCCACCAGCAGCGCGCCGATATCGTCCGGATACGTATGGCTGAAGCCGTCGAGCGTGACCTCCACCTCGGTCACGGGGCCGAAGAGCCCGCTCACCGAGATGACCGACGGGTAGGGCGATGCCGCGCCGCTGTCCGGGATCGAGATCGCCGCCGGGTTGGCGAAAGTCGCCGCCGCCGCCGGCGACACCCACGCGGCGCTCGCGACCGCCCCCGACACGACCGACCCCGCCACGACCCATGCCGTCACCGACATCCGTGTCTGCCCTTGCGACCCCATCCCGCCCCCTCGCATGACACCTTGCACCAGGCAGGGGAATACAACGCTCCGCCAGTCTCGGCAAGGCGCGCTTGCGGCCCGGGCGTCGGCTCCCTATTTTGGTGGGAGATTCCTGCGCCAGACGCCAGAGGTTCCATGGTCGCCATCGTCACCCTCGTCGTCGTACTCGTCGTGTCGCTGCTGTTGACGCGCGTTGCGACGGTGGCGCTGGTCACGACGGGTCTGTCGCGCGAAGCCGCTCGCTTCCAGTCGCGTTCGGCCTTCACCGGCGTCGGCTTCACCACGCACGAGTCCGAGAAGGTCGT
>CAZUVG010000641.1:0-570 GCA_964623765.1 uncultured Roseicyclus sp. | reverse complement strand
GCCTCGCCGAGATCGGCGCGGCGCCGAAAGCCCTGCGCGTGGCCGTCAAGGGCGGCGGCTGCTCGGGCTTCGAATACGAGATCACGCTGGACGAGCCCGCCGAGGGCGACCTGATCCTCGAGGCAGACGGCCAGAAGGTCGTCGTCGACGAGGTCTCCCTGCCCTTCCTCGAGAACGCCACGATCGACTTCTCCGAAGAACTGATCGGCGCGCGCTTCACCATCGAAAACCCCAACGCCACCTCGTCCTGCGGCTGCGGCACGTCGTTCTCGATCTGACGTGGCGCCCCCGTCCGGCTTGGCGGGCCAGCCCACGCCGCACTGCGCGAGACGCCCGGGGCGCGCAGCACCTGCCATTCTCTCGGTCGCCTTCGTCTCCCTCTGCCTGATCCACGCTCTGTTCGGCTACTATTTCGTCGGACAGACGCTTTTCGCCTACGGAAACGACGACGCGTTCATTTCCTATCGTTACGTGTCACATCCCGCGTGATTGTACGGCCGCTTCTTGAAGATCTGCGGCTTGTCGCGATGCCAGTCTTTGAGGGCGTCGATGGGCGTTCGACCTTTCAGC
>CAZUVG010000640.1:0-1699 GCA_964623765.1 uncultured Roseicyclus sp. | reverse complement strand
CCACCGCGCAGGCGATCGAGGCGCTGGGTCTGGCGCCCATGACCCCCGGCGCGCCGGGCGGCGTGCTCTTCGGCGCCTTCACCGGCAAGGCCGCGCTCGTCATGACGCGCAAGGGCACGCCCGCGCAGACCATCCACAGCCTGATCTACCGCGTCTCCGAGGCGACGCCCGAAGAGATCGAGCGGGTGACCGAGGACCTCGCGGCGCTCCGGCGCGAGCTGCCGCGCATGGGGCCGGCCGAGCGCGACTTCGCCATGACGCGGATCGCCCAGCTCGAGATGCGGCTCGAGGACATCCACCAGCCGAAGTTCCTGATCAACGAGCAGTCGATCCTGCGCGACGCGGACCTCCTCGTCCTCGACGAGGTGTCGATGGTGGGCGAGGACCTGGGGCGCGATCTGCTGGCCTTCGGCAAGCCGATCCTGGTGCTGGGCGATCCGGGCCAGCTGCCGCCGGTGAAAGGCGCGGGCTTCTTCACCGAGGCCGCGCCCGACGTGATGCTGACCGAGGTGCATCGGCAGGCCGAGGACAGCGCCATCCTGCGGCTCGCCACGCTCGCGCGGCAGGGCGCGCCGATCCCCATGGGCGCGCATGACGACCATGTCTGGAAGATGTCGCGTCACGAGGTCGGCCCGGCGCAGATGCTGCGCGGCGGCCAGGTGCTCTGCGGCACCAACGCGACGCGGCGCTGGCTGAACACCGCCATGAAGCGCGCGGCCGGGTTCGAGGCCGACTATCCGACAGGCCACGGCGAGAAGATCATCTGCCTGAAGAACCGCCACGATCTCGGGCTGATCAACGGCATGTTCCTGACGCTGAGCGACGTGCGCCAGGACCCCGACGACGCCTTCGCCTTCAGCGCCATGGTCGAGACCGAGGACGGCGAGAGCATCGCCGGGCGGCAGAGCTTCTGGCGCGGCGAGTACGCCGATCACATCGCCTACGACCCCGAGCGCGGGCGCCGCGAATGGCAGATCAAGCGCGGCCTCATCGAGAGCAGCTGGGGCTACGCCATCACCTGCCACAAGGCGCAGGGCTCGCAATGGGAGAACGTTGTCGTCTTCGACGATGGTTTTGGTCGCTCGGCGGCCGACAGGAACCGCTGGCTCTACACCGCGATCACGCGGGCCGAGCGGGGGCTGGTGATCCTTGCTTGACCTCAATGACGCCCTTCCGACCGCAACCGAGGCGCCGCGCTACGATCTCGACCTGATCGTCGAGCGTCTGCGCGAGACCGCCGTGCACTGGGTGCCCGACCTCTTCCCGCGCGGCCGCCGCTCCGGCGACGAGTGGCGGCTCGCCAACATCCGGGGCGACGCGCCGCGGAACACCGGCTCCTGCGTCATCACGCTGCGCGGCCCGCATGCCGGCGACTGGATCGACTTCGACGGCAACCATGGCGGCGGGCCGATCAGCGCGATCGAGGAGGCGACCGGGCTCGACGGCCGTGCGCTGATCGTGCGAGCGGCAGAGATCGCCGGCGTCACCCCGGGCGCGCCCGAGCGGCGGGCACCGGCGACACCGCCGGCGCCGAAGCGCGACGCCACCCGAGAGATCGCGCACATCCTGTCGTCGGCCCAGCCGCTCGCGGGGACGCCGGCTGCGGACTACCTCGCGGGCCGCGGTCTGGACGTCCCTGCCGAGGCCGATCTGCTCTTCCATCCAGACCTCGCGCATTACGAGACGAAGGCGGGCTATC
>CAZUVG010000639.1:0-1702 GCA_964623765.1 uncultured Roseicyclus sp. | reverse complement strand
CGACTGGTAGAGTTCGAACCCGACTTCGCGGACGTGCCCCGACTGCTCCTCGCCGACGATGTTGCCGGCGCCGCGGATGTCGAGGTCCTGGCTGGCGATGGTGAAGCCCGCACCGAGGCTGTCGAGCGAACCCAGGACGCGCAGGCGTTTCTCGGCCGCAGGCGTCAGCTTCGCCCGCGGTTTCGTGGTCAGGTAGGCATAGGCGCGCGTCTTTGCGCGGCCCACCCTGCCCCGGATCTGGTAGAGCTGCGCGAGGCCGAACATGTCGGCGCGGTGGATCACCATGGTGTTGGCCGTGGGAATGTCGATGCCGCTCTCCACGATGGTCGTGGCCAGCAGAACGTCGTACTTCCCGTCGTAGAAGGCCACCATGCGGTCGTCGAGCTCACCCGAGGCCATCTGGCCGTGGGCAACGACGAAGGTGACCTCGGGCACCTGGTCGCGCAGGAAGGCCTCGATTTCCGGCAGATCCTCGATCCGCGGCACGACATAGAAGGATTGACCGCCGCGGTAGTGCTCCCGCAGGAGCGCTTCGCGGATGGTGACGGCGTCGAACTCCGAGACGTAGGTGCGGATGGCGAGCCGATCGACGGGCGGCGTGCCGATGAGGCTGAGGTCGCGCACGCCGGACAGCGACATCTGCAGCGTCCGCGGAATGGGTGTCGCGGACAGCGTGAGGACATGCACGTCCGAGCGCATCTCCTTCAGACGCTCCTTGTGGGTGACACCGAAGCGCTGCTCCTCGTCGATGACGAGCAGCCCGAGGTTCCTGAACCGCACGCCCTTGGCGAGCAGCGCATGGGTGCCGATGACGATGTCGACCGACCCGTCGGCCAGCCCCTTGCGGGTGTCGGCGGCTGCCTTCTGGCTGACGAACCGCGAGAGTTGCCGAACGTTCACGGGGAACCCGCGGAAGCGGTCGGCGAAGGTCTTCGCATGCTGGCGGGCAAGCAGCGTCGTGGGCGCGATCACGGCGACCTGAAGCCCCTGCGCCGCCGCGACGAAGGCAGCGCGCATCGCGACCTCGGTCTTGCCGAAGCCCACGTCGCCGACGATCAGCCGGTCCATCGGACGGCCCCGTTCGAGATCCTCCAGCACGTCCGAGATGGCCGTCAGCTGATCGTCCGTCTCCTCGTAGGGGAAGCGGGCGCAGAACGCCTCCCACATGTCGCCGGGCGGCTCGAGGATGGGCGCGGTGCGCAGCTCGCGCTCCGCGGCCACGCGGATCAGCTTGTCCGCGATCTGGCGGATGCGTTCCTTGAGCTTGGCCTTCTTGGCCTGCCAGGCCCCGCCGCCGAGACGATCGAGCAGCCCTTCCTCGTGGCCGTAGCGGCTGAGGAGCTCGACGTTCTCGACCGGCAGGAACAGCCGGTCGCCGCCGGCATACTCCAGCGCGAGGCATTCGTGCGGCGCGCCCATGGCCTCGATGGTCTCGAGCCCCTTGTAACGCCCCACGCCGTGATCGACATGGACGACGAGATCGCCCGGGCTGAGCGCCTGCGCTTCGGTCAGGTAATTCTCGGCGCGCTTGGTCTTGCGGCGCGGCCGCACCAGACGATCGCCGAGGACGTCCTGCTCGGAGATGACGGCGAGGCCGCGGCCGGTGAAGCCCTGCTCCAGCGGCCAGACGGCAAGATGGAGGCCGCGCGCGTTTTCGTCGATCCCGCGGGCATCTTCGATTTCCGTCGCATCCGCGACTTCC
>CAZUVG010000638.1:0-1716 GCA_964623765.1 uncultured Roseicyclus sp. | reverse complement strand
ACCGGCAAGCTCGTGCTCGACCGCGTGGCGATGACCGAGTTCTACCAGTTCTTCGTCGATGCGGTGGACGCGGGCATCACCAGCCGCACCCATATCGGCATGGACTGGAACGACTGGTATGCCGAGGTGGCCAATGGCGGCGCCGTGATGTGGCACGGCGGAACGTGGCACTACGGCCGCTACCTCAGCGAGGGCAACGAGGATTTCTTCGGAACCGTTGCCTTCACGCTGATCCCGGCCGGTGGCGAGGGAACGGGTCGGGCCAACACCATCACCCATCCGCTCGTCTACCTCGTTACCGACCAGGGCGACGACGACGTGCAGAACATCGCCGCCCAGCTCGTCGAGATCGCGACCGAGCCGCGGATCAACACGCTGCACGCGGTCAAGTCGGCGCATCTCGCCGTCGTCGAGAGCCAGTCGCTCGTGCCGCTCTATTCGCAGGACCGCTGGATCGACGAGGCGACCACGGTGCTGCTTGCCTACGCCAACAGCCAGCCGAACCACCCCGACTACGGCGTCTATTCCGAGGCGATGTGGTCGGGCCTCGAAAGCGCGTGGACCGGTGTCCAGACGCCGGAGGAGGCCGTGGCCGAACTGGAGGCCGAGCTGACCTCGGTGCTCGGCGACGAACTGATCGTCCGCTGACGAAACCTCGGTGGGCAGGCCTATCGTGGCCTGCCCGCATCCTGACCAACGAGACGGGTTGCCATGCGACAGGACCGGATCGGATTGCTGTTCCTCACCCCCGCGCTGCTCGCGGTTGTGCTGTTCTACCTGCTGCCCGTCGTCATGACGGCGGTCTTCGCCTTCACCAACATGTCGACGGCGACGGGCATCCGTGGCGGCGACTGGATGCTGACCGAGGACGGGGTGCGCGACCTGCGCGAGGCCGGGCTGTCCGGGGAGACGCTGACGCTGATCGAGGGGGCGGGGTATGCCGTCGACGAGGACGGGCTCGCCGCGCTCGAGGCCGCGTTCGGGGCGCCGCTTGCCGATCGCGTGCGCGCGGCGCTGGGCGGCGAGGTCTTTCCCAGCCGCCGCGATCTCGAACGCGCGCTGCGCGACCTGCGCGCGCCCGAACTGCGCGTCACCCGCGACCGCAAGCGCGCCGCGGAGCTGTTCCAGCAATCGGTACTGAACACCCGCCACGCCACCGAGGCGGGATTTCGCGACGCGCTGGCGACCGCCGGCATCCCGGGGCCGGACCGCGACGCCATCGTGGCGGAGGCCTGGACCGGCTGGTCATGGACGACACGGAACTTCGAGCTTCTCGTCAGCCTGCCATCGACCGCGCGATATGCGCTCAACACGCTGATGTATGTCGCTCTGACGCTCGTGATCTTCAACGTGGGCCTCGGCCTCTTCCTCGCCATCGCGACCTTCTACCTGCCCGAACGCACCTCCGCGACCTTCCGCGCGATCTGGTTCCTGCCGCGCATCCTGCCGCCCGTGCTCTACGTGCTGATGTGGAAATGGCTGATGTGGGACAACGGGTTCATCGCCTCCGTTCTCGCGCCCTTGGGCGTGGAGCGCATCAACTGGATGATGCATTCCGAGGTGCATGCCTGGGTCGCCGTGATCCTGATAAACGGGGTCGTCGGCGCCTCCTTCGGAATGATCATCTTCGCCAGCGCCATCAAGGCGATCCCGCAGACGATGCTGATGGCCTCCGAGGTGGACGGGGCGAGCCGCTGGCAGCAGGTGCGCTTCATC
>CAZUVG010000637.1:0-1727 GCA_964623765.1 uncultured Roseicyclus sp. | reverse complement strand
ACGACATGATGATCCCGCGGCTGGAGAAGATCGTTCTCAACATCGGCTGCGGCGCCGAGGCTGTGCGCGACAGCAAGAAGGGCAAGGCGGCCGTCGAGGACCTGACCGCCATCGCCGGCCAGCAGGCGGTCGCGACCATGGCGAAGAAGTCGATCGCCGGCTTCCGCGTTCGCGAGGGCATGCAGCTTGGCGCGAAGGTCACGCTCCGCGGCGACCGCATGTACGACTTCCTCGACCGCCTCATTACCGTGGCCATGCCCCGCATCCGGGACTTCCGCGGCGTGAAGCCGTCCTTCGACGGACGAGGCAACTTCGCCACGGGCGTGAAGGAGCACATCGTGTTCCCCGAGATCAACTTCGACAAGGTCGACGAGGTCTGGGGTATCGACATCATCATGGTGACCACCGCGAAGACGGACGCGGAGGCGAAGTCGCTTCTGAAGCACTTCAACATGCCGTTCAACGCCTGACGCGGGAAGGAAGAGACTCATGGCAAAGAAAGCAATGGTCGAACGCGAGAAGAAGCGTCAGAAGCTGGTGGCACGCTACGCCGCCAAGCGCGCGGCGCTGAAGGAGATCGCGACGGACGAATCGAAGCCCATGGAAGAGCGGTTCAAGGCCCGGCTGAAGCTAGCCGAGCTGCCCCGGAACTCCTCGGCCACCCGGCTTCACAACCGCTGCCAGCTGACGGGGCGTCCGCACGCCTACTACCGCAAGCTGCGCCTGTCCCGGATCATGCTGCGCGAACTGGCCTCGAACGGCCAGATCCCCGGCATGGTCAAGTCGAGCTGGTAAGGGAGGTTTTCCGATGAACGATCCTCTCGGCGATATGCTCACCCGGATCCGCAACGCGCAGATGCGCGGCAAGTCCACGGTGATGACCCCGGCCTCCAAGCAGCGCGCGCGCGTTCTCGACGTGCTCGCGGACGAAGGCTACATCCGCGGTTACGAGTCCGCGACCGACGACAGGGGCCACCCGGCCTTCGAGATCTCCCTCAAGTACTACGAGGGCACGCCGGTCATCCGCGAGCTCAAGCGCATCTCGAAACCCGGCCGTCGCGTCTACATGAGCGTGGGCGACATCCCGCAGGTCCGCCAGGGCCTCGGCGTGTCGATCGTCTCCACCTCCCGTGGCGTTATGTCCGATGCGGCCGCACGCACCGCCAATGTCGGCGGCGAAGTGCTCTGCACGGTATTCTGAGGAGATCCGGACCATGTCTCGTATCGGCAAACGGCCCGTCGAGCTGCCCTCGGGCGTCTCGGCCGCAGTCTCGGGCCAGACCATCGAGGTGAAGGGGCCCAAGGGCACCCGGAGCTTTACCGCCACCGACGACGTCACCCTGACGGTCGAGGACAACGCCGTGTCCGTGACCCCGCGTGGCAAGTCCAAGCGCGCGCGCCAGCAGTGGGGCATGTCCCGCACGATGGTGCAGAACCTCGTCACCGGTGTCTCCGACGGTTTCCGCAAGGAACTGGAGATACAGGGCGTCGGTTACCGCGCACAGGCCCAGGGTAACGTCCTGAAGCTGTCACTCGGCTACAGCCACGACGTCGACTTCCCGGTTCCCGAGGGTGTGACCGTCACCACCCCGAAGAATACCGAGGTCGTCGTCGACGGCGCCGACCAGCAACTGGTCGGCCAGGTCGCCGCGAACATCCGCGAGTGGCGCGCGCCGGAGCCCTACAAGGGCAAGGGCATCCGCTACAAGGGCGAGTACATCTTCCGC
>CAZUVG010000636.1:0-1735 GCA_964623765.1 uncultured Roseicyclus sp. | reverse complement strand
TGCGCCGGATCTGGTCTTCCTCGGGAGCGGCGCCACTGCCCGGCGCCTCGCGCAGGGCCCGCCGATGCCGACCGTCCGTCGCATCCTCGACCCCGCTCTGTCCGCGTGACCCTCAGCCCAGCCCCTCGGCACCGTGGGCGAGGATCACGGGCACGATCAGGTCCTCCTCGTCGTCGAGATGCCGCCCGATCAGCCGCTCCAGATCGTCGAGGCCGGTCTTGAGCTCGCCAGCCGCCAGCCGCAGGTCGGCGCCCCCGCCTGCCGCGCGGATCGCGCCGTTCGCCTGTTCCACGAAGCGCGCGAGGATGGCGTCGAGCGCGTGATGATCGGCGTCGAGCAGGTCGAAGCCCCGCTCGATGCGCGCATCCTTCGTCCGCAGGAGCGGGAAATAGTGGTGATCCTCGATCTGGTGGTGCCCGTGAAGCTCGTTCACGAACAGCCCGCCGTAACGCGCGATCCCTTGCGCGAAGCCCTGCGGATCGCGGTCTGCGTCCAGCACGCCCTCCGTCTCGCGCGACATGTGCGCCATGAGCCGGCGGAACATCATGTGCCGCTCCAGCCAGAAGCTGACGAGGCCGTGGAACTGCGGATGCGCCTGCCAGCTTTCGCGCGGATGGGCGTCGAGAAGGACGCGCAGCGCCTCGGGGAGGCCCTCGCGCGTGCCGAGTGGAGCTTGCGTCATGGTACGCGACATAACCGCGGGCCGCGCGGCCGCAAGGGCTCAGGTGCCAAGATGCGCCTGGCCACGCCGCGCGGCAAGGCGCACCTGCCGCTGACGCTCGCGGAAGCGGGCGCGGTCCTCGTCGGTGTATTCGTCGACGCAACGGTGACAGGCGACGCCCGGCTCGAATTCGGGCCGCGTCCTGTCCTCGGGCGCAAGCGGTCTGCGACAGGCCCGGCAGAGAGAGAACGGCAGGGGTGCAAGGCCGTGACCCACCGCCACGCGTTCATCGAAAACGAAGCAGCCGCCGCGCCACAGGCTCTCCTCCTCCGGCACATCCTCGAGGTATTTCAGGATGCCGCCCTTGAGGTGGTAGACCTGCTCGACCCCCTGGGCCTTCAGGAAAGCCGTCGATTTCTCGCAGCGGATTCCCCCGGTGCAGAACATCGCCACGCGCTTGTTGTGGAAGCGGCCGCGGTTCTTCTCCCACCATGCCGGGAAATCGCGGAAGCTCTCCGTGCCGGGGTTGATCGCGCCCTCGAAGCTCCCGATGGCGGTCTCGTACTCGTTGCGCGTGTCGATCACCGCCACGTCCGGCGCGGAGATGAGCGCGTTCCAGTCGGCGGGCGCAACGTAGGTGCCGACAAGGGCGTTCGGGTCGGCTTCCGGCAAGCCCATCGTCACGATCTCGCGCTTCAGCCGCACCTTCATGCGGCCGAAGGGCATCTCCGCCGCCGCCGACTCCTTCCATTCGAGGTCGGCGCAGCCCGGCAGGCCGCGGATATGCGCGAGCGCGGCGTCGATCCCCTTGCGCGGCCCGGCGATGGTGCCGTTGATCCCCTCGGGCGCGATCAGGAGCGAGCCTTTCACGCCGCCCGCTTCGCACACGGCCCTGAGCGGCGCGCGCAGGGCTTCGGGATCTTCGAACCTCGTGAACTTGTAGAGCGCGGCAACGGTCAGCATGGCGCTGCCCTACCGGCTTGCGCACAGGCCCTCAAGCCATAGGTTGAGGCCGGACCACCAGCGGAGGACCGGCCATGCGCGACGCGACCCATGCCCTTCTCGTCATCGACG
>CAZUVG010000635.1:0-1740 GCA_964623765.1 uncultured Roseicyclus sp. | reverse complement strand
CGGCGGCGCGGACGCGGGTCCTGCCGCCAGAACCAGTCCCGGCGCACCGAACGGCGACGCCGCGCGTCCCGTCGCGGCGGCGGGCGCCCGCCGCCGGGCCGGCGGCGGCCCGGAGCCCGACGCCCGGTCGGACTCCGCCGTGGTCGAGCGAAAGGAAGGCGTCACGGCCGTGCGGAACGTGCGCGACGGCCTGGTGCAACTCCTGCATTGGCTCACCGAGCGACCCGGGCTACGCGGCTACCTGCTGCTGACCGATCCCCGGCTGGGCCGGTCCTTTCTTGCGAAGGAGTTCCTCGGTCTGCATGCGGCGATGCGCCCGGAGGTGGCCGAACGGCTGTACCTGGTCGTGGCCCGCCGCGGGCAGCTGGAACGCGGCGGACCGCTGGGGCCGGGACAGGCCCCGATCCCCGACGCCGACCGGCCCCTGCTGGAGCGATGCCTCGCCGCGGCGGCCGACCCGAAGACCGTGCTGCCGATCCCGCGCAAGCGCGAGGAGGTCCTTTGGGTGTTGATCGACCGCTGGATCCGCGGCGCGGGCCCGGTCAAGGCGGTCCGGCTCGAAAGGATCGTCGGCTGCAACTACCGGACGGCGGCGGCGGTGGTCGAAAAGATCCGCCCCGCGCTGGTCGAACACTCCGACCGGCAGATCGAACTGGCGCGGTTTCCCGAGGAGGCCTGGAGGGAGTCGCTCGCGCTGCAGGGCAAGGCGCGGGCGACGATGCGGTTCGCGCTCCCCTCGGGCCCGCCTCACTCAAGCGCCCCGTGGATCGAGGCCCTGAAATCCCTCGGGCGGCCGGACATCGCCGTCGGCGGGGCGCTGGGGGCGCAGCGGCATCATCCGGGCCTTGGACGCCCGGCGGCGGCGCGGCTGGACCTGTGCGTCCACGCGCCGGGCCGGACGGTCGACCTCGACTTCGTCGCACAGCTCGACCCGGAGCTCAGGCGAGTGAACGACCCACGCGGAACGGCCCACCTGGCGGTGCGGTTCGTGCGGCGACGGGAGTCGCCCTTCTCGGCAGGCAACGACGGGCTGGCGTGGGCCGACCCGATCGAGTGCCTGCTGGGCCTCCACGACGCGCGCCTCGATGCGGACGCGGCGGCACTGGAAACGCACCTGCGCGGGCAGGGGCGGGCGTCCCTGCCGGACCGGACGTTTTGGGGCCGGCCGTTCGGGCAGCGCGAACCGATGCCCCGGCACGGGAGTTCCGGCCCGACCGGCCCCGGCTCGCAGGGGATGCATGAAGAACGGAACGACTGATTTCATTTGGTGAGGCAACCGAAACCGGGTGCTTCGCTTTCGATGCGTGCCGACGCCGGACGGACGGCGCGGGCCGCCGAATGCGGACCCCAGCGACCATCCACCCAAGGACAGCCACTACAAACAACCAGCACCTACCAACGCAACGAGTGAGCGCGGAGTTGAGTTCGAACGCGGTGAGCAGCGGGCTTCGCTCGAAGGAATGGATTCCAGCGGTGCAGAAAGGGAGATCCGATGGAACAGCCCGACAGCTTCGTCGCCGACGCCGTGCCGCCCCCCGGCGAGCCCGGCCTCGTCGCTTCCGTAGTCACCCCGGCATCGAACGGGTGCGAGGCGGTCCCGCCCGCGGCCGAAGGCGTCCCGAGCGACGCCGCGCCGGCCCCGTACCGCGGCGGGCCGCGGACCGAGCAGGGCAAAGAGAACGCGCGCCGCAACGCGCTCACGCACGGGCTAACGGCCACGACCCTGTTGCCCGAGGTGCT
>CAZUVG010000634.1:0-1743 GCA_964623765.1 uncultured Roseicyclus sp. | reverse complement strand
TCTCGGGTGACGCAGTCGAGGGCGTGATGGTGCAGAAGATGCGCCTCGGCGCGCCGGACGCGACGGGACGGCAGGCGCCCGAACTGATCGAGGGATCGGATTACCTCGAAGAGGCCGACCTCGTCATCAAGGCGCTGGGCTTCGAGCCGGAGGACCTGCCGACGCTCTGGGGCTGCCCGGAGCTGGAGGTCACCCGCTGGGGCACGATCAAGGCCGATTTCCGCACCCACGAGACCGCGCTGCCGAACGTCTACGCGGTGGGCGACATCGTGCGGGGCGCCTCCCTCGTCGTCTGGGCGATCCGCGATGGCCGCGAGGCGGCCGAGGCGATCCTGCAGAAGGTCATGGCGGGTTCGACCACCGCCGGCGCGAGCGTCGCGGCCGAGTGAGGCCGCCGATCCCATCCCGGAAGACCAAGGCATGACGGCCCGCATCGTGAAGTTCATCGCAGCGCTCCTCGTGTCCGCGGCCCCGGCCGCGGCGCAGGACGGCCCGCGCCTGTTCCAGGTGCCGGAGGGCTGCGAGGCGTTCCTGACGGTGCAGTCGCGGTCCTGCACCGTGTCGCATCACTGGACCTGCGCGGGCGATCCCGAAGGCACGCACTGGCGCGTCGCGATCGACCAGGACGGCGCCTTCTACCTCAGCTTCACCGATGCGGAATTCCGCTGGCTGCAGTCCTGGGACCTGCGCGGCGGCGGAACGGACACCCTGATCGAGCCCGAGGAGGACCCGGCGAGCCTGACGGAACTTTTCGCCACAGGCAGCGATTCGATGGTCTTCTCCATCCGCGAGGAGAACGCGCTGGGCACCTTCCGGCGGGACTACACGGGTTTCGACCGGCTGACCGGCGAGACCGTGACCGTGGACGGCCGCGTGCTGAACGTCACCGAGTTCGCCTACGAATACGACACGCCGGAAGGGCCGCGCCGGACGCAGGGCAACCAGTTCGTCCACGAGGGCTGGCGCATGTTCTTCGGCGGGCTCGAGACGGTGACGCTGCCCTCGGGAGAGACCTTCGAGGGCAACTACAGCCCGATGGAATTCGCCGAGCCGGGCGAGCGCGGTTTCCTGACGATGCAGCCGCTCTACGACTGCGGCGAGATGATGAGCGGCAGCGTGTCGCCAAACGACGCCGGCTGACCGGCGGATGACTGATTTCCGGGCCGGTTCCTTGCAGCGATCGCGGCCCACCCGACAGGAGGGTGACGAGATGAACAGCTACGACGCCAACTGGGCAGCCGCCGAGGCCGCGAAGCGCGAATGGATGGCCGGGAACGGGCTCTATTCCGAGGCGGAGGAGCATTCCTCCTGCGGGGTCGGCCTCGTCGTGGCGATCGACGGAAAGCCGCAGCGCAAGGTCGTCGAAAGCGGCATCGACGCGCTCAAGGCCGTCTGGCACCGGGGCGCGGTGGATGCCGACGGCAAGACGGGCGACGGCGCGGGCATCCACGTGCAGATCCCGCCGCGCTTCTTCTACGACCAGGTGCGGCGCACGGGCCACGAGCCGCGCGAGGACGAACTGATGGCCGTGGGCCAGGTGTTCCTGCCGCGCACCGACTTCGCCGCGCAGGAGACGTGCCGGACCATCGTGGAGTCCGAGATCCTGCGGATGGGCTACTACATCTACGGCTGGCGCCACGTGCCGGTGAACACCACCGTCCTGGGCGAGAAGGCCAACGCGACCCGGCCCGAGATCGAGCAGATCATCATCTCGAACTCGAAGGGATCGGACGAGGAGACCTT
>CAZUVG010000633.1:0-1746 GCA_964623765.1 uncultured Roseicyclus sp. | reverse complement strand
GCTTCGGCTCCAAGATCTACATCTACCCCGAGGAGATCGCCTGCCTCTGGGCCTCGATGAAGACGGGCCGCTCGGTGAAATGGACCTCGGACCGCTCCGAGGCCTTCATGACCGACGCCCATGGCCGGGACCATGTCACGACCGCGAAGATGGGCTTCGATGCCGACGGCAAGATCGTGGGCTTTCACGTGGACACGATCGCCAATATCGGCGCCTATGTCTCGCTGTTTGCCACGGCGACGCCGACCTACCTGTACGGCACGCTCTGGTCGGGGACCTACGACATCTCCGCGATCTACGGCACGGTGCGCGCGGTCCATACCAACACCGTCCCCGTCGACGCCTATCGCGGCGCGGGCCGGCCCGAGGCCACCTACATGATCGAGCGGATGATGGAGACCGCCGCGCGCGAGATGGGGATGGACCCCGCCGAGTTGCGCCGGAAGAACTTCATCAAGGAGTTCCCGTACCAGACGCAGGTTCTCCTGCAGTACGACAGCGGCGACTACTTCACGCTCCTCGACATGGCGCAGAAGGCGGCGAGGGTCGACGAGTTCCCGGCCCGCAAGGCCGAGGCGGCGCAACGCGGCAAGCTCCGCGGCATCGGCTACTCGACCTTCGTGGAGGCCTGCGGGCTCGCGCCCTCGGCCGCCGCGGGCTCGCTCGGTGCGGGCGTGGGCCTGTGGGAATCCGCCGAGGTGCGGGTGAACCCCGTGGGCACGGTGGAAATCCTGACCGGAAGCCACAGCCACGGACAGGGCCACGAGACGACCTTTGCGCAGCTTGCCGCCGACCGGTTCGGCCTGCCGATCGACAGCGTCGCGATCGTGCATGGCGACACCGACAAGGTGCAGTTCGGCATGGGCACCTACGGCTCGCGATCAGGCCCCGTTGGCATGAGCGCCATCGCCAAGGCGCTCGACAAGGTCGAGGACAAGGCGAAGCGGATCGCCGCCCATGTGCTGGAAGCCTCCGAGGACGACATCGTCATCGAGGGCGGCGAGGCCAGGGTCGCGGGCACCGACAAGAAGATGGGCTGGCACGAGATCGGCCTTGCCGCCTACACCGCCCACAATCTGCCCGACGGCATGGAGCCGGGCCTGAAGGAAACCTCGTTCTTCGACCCGCAGAACTTCTCCTTCCCCTCCGGCGCGCTGATCTGCGAGGTGGAGGTGGACCCGGAGACGGGCGTGACCGAAGTCGTGCAGTTCACCGCCGCCGACGATTTCGGGGTGATCGTGAACCCGATGATCGTGGAGGGGCAGGTCCATGGCGGGGTGACGCAGGGCATCGGGCAGGCGCTGCTCGAGGGCGTCGTCTACGACGCCGAGACGGGGCAGCTCGTCACCGCCTCCTACATGGATTACTGCATGCCGCGCGCCGACGACGTGCCGTCCTTCACGCTGGCGCACAATTCGACGCCCTCGCCGACCAATCCGCTCGGCATCAAGGGCTGCGGCGAGGCGGGCGCCATCGGCGCGCCGCCGGCGGTCATCAACGCCATCACCGACGCGATCGGCACCAACAACCTGCAGATGCCGGCGACGCCGCAGAAGGTCTGGGCCGCGCTGCAGGCGACCCGCGCGCCGATGGCGGCCGAATAGGGGAGGGGAGAGATGTATCCGACAAGCTATCACAGGCCCGAGACGCTCGCCGAGGCGGTGGCGGACCTCCAGGCCTCCGACGAGGCGAAGGTCTTGGCCGGGGGGCAGACGCTGCTGCCGACGATGAAGCAGCACCTCGCCG
>CAZUVG010000632.1:0-1750 GCA_964623765.1 uncultured Roseicyclus sp. | reverse complement strand
GGGCGGCGCCGAGGACAAGATCGAGGCAATGAAGGCCGCCGGGATCGTGGTGGCCGACAGCCCCGCGACGCTGGGCGAAGCGGTGCTGAAAGCCATCGGCTGAGGCACCGCGAACGGGAGGATAAGGGTGCACAGACACGAGCGTCTCCGCAAGCTCCTGCGGGCGGCCCACGCGCTAGGCGCGGCGGGCCTGCTTGCGTTGGCCGCGGCGCTTTCGTTTACCCTGCCCGCCCGGGCGGATGTCAATCACGCGGATCCGGCCTCCATGCTGCCTGACGTGCGCGCGCTCACCGATAACTCCGATCTGCCGTGCGGTATACACAGCCCCACACGAACGACCCTCTTTCGCGTATCAATCCAGACAGTCCCTTCGGAGGTCTCCCGATGACCGACCAATCCCCCAACGACCAGTTCCACGCCTCCAGCTTCATGCAAGGCGCGAACGCGGCCTATCTCGAACAGCTCTACGCGCAGTACGCCCAGAACCCCGACGCGGTCGATGAGGGCTGGCGCAGGTTCTTCGCCGAGCTTGGCGATCCCGCGAACGAGGCCGTCGCCGAGGCGCACGGCCCGTCCTGGGCGCGCCCCGACTGGCCGCCGCAGCCCGAGGACGACTGGACCAACGCCCTGACCGGCGAATGGCCGGCGGCGGCGGCCGAGGTCAAGGAAGCGGGCCGCAAGATCAAGGAGAAGGCCGCCGAGAAAGGCGTCGATGTCACCGATGCGCAGATCCAGCGCGCGGTGCTCGATTCGATCCGAGCGCTCATGCTGATCCGCGCCTACCGGATCCGGGGGCACCTCGTGGCCGATCTCGACCCGCTGGGCATGCGCGACCAGACCCCGCATCCCGAGCTCGACCCGAAATCCTACGGCTTCACCGAGGCCGACATGGACCGGCCGATCTTCATCGACAACGTGCTCGGCCTTCAGATGGCCTCGATGCGGCAGATCATCGAGATCGTGAAGCGCACCTATTGCGGCACCTTCGCGCTGCAATACATGCACATCTCCGATCCCGAGCAGTCCGCCTGGCTGAAGGAGCGGATCGAGGGCTACGGCAAGGAGGTGAAATTCACCCGCGAGGGCCGGCGCGCGATCCTCAACAAGCTCGTGGAGGCCGAGGGCTTCGAGAAGTTCCTGCACGTCAAGTACATGGGCACCAAGCGCTTCGGCCTCGACGGCGGCGAGAGCGTGATCCCCGCGATGGAGCAGATCATCAAGCGCGGCGGCGCGCTGGGCGTCAAGGAACTCGTGATCGGGATGCCGCACCGCGGTCGGCTCTCGGTGCTCGCCAACGTGATGTCGAAGCCCTACCGCGCGATCTTCAACGAGTTCCAGGGCGGCAGCTTCAAGCCCGAGGACGTGGACGGCTCGGGGGACGTGAAATACCACCTCGGCGCCTCCTCCGACCGGACCTTCGACGGCAACTCGGTCCACCTCTCGCTGACGGCGAACCCCTCCCACCTCGAGGCGGTGAACCCGGTGGTCCTCGGCAAGGCGCGCGCCAAGCAGGACCAGCGCCACGACGCCGATCGCAAGGAGGTGCTCTCGGTCCTGCTGCACGGCGACGCCGCCTTCGCCGGCCAGGGTGTGGTGGCCGAGTGCTTCGGGCTCTCCGGGCTCAAGGGCCACCGCACGGGGGGCACGATCCATCTCGTGGTGAACAACCAAATCGGCTTCACCACAGCGCCGCACTTCTCGCGCTCCTCGCCCTATCCGACGGATATCGCGCTGATGGTCGAGGCGCCGA
>CAZUVG010000631.1:0-1752 GCA_964623765.1 uncultured Roseicyclus sp. | reverse complement strand
CCACCTCGGCGTCGAAGCGGCGGCCGTCATCCAGCACGACCTCGACCATCTCGGCGCCGGCGATGACGTGGTTGTTGGTCACGACGAAGCCGTCGCCCGAGATGATGAAGCCGGATCCCTGGCTGCGCATCGGACCCGGCGGCTGCGGGCGGGGCGTGCCGAAGAACTCCTCCAGCCCGGGGGGCAGCTGCGGCATCGGACCGGGCTGCATCTCGGGCGCGGGGCCCGTCGACAGGATACCGACCACCGCGGGCAACCGGGCCTCGACCATTTCCGAGAAATCGTCGGGCGTCGGGAAGGTCTCGTCCTGCGCGGCGGCGGGGACGCCGGCGCAGATGACCAGTGCCAGCACGCCGGGCTTGGCCATGTCGCGGCCGGCGGGCAGCCATTTGGCGAGGTGAATCTGATCTGTCATGGAACTCCTCCGGGGTGACTCGTGTGACGCGTCTGGCAAACGTGGCCGCCTCCGCGATGTTCCCACGCAGGCGCGCGGCAGGAACCACGCCGCCGCCCGCGGATTGGTCACTCGAGAGCACATCACCGGAAGGAAGGACCGTCATGGCCAAGCAGAATCCGGGCCAACCCCGCGATACCGGCGACAACGCGCAGGACGACACGATCCGCCCCTCGCAAGGCGACCGGGACGGCACCCGCGACGCGATCATCCACGAGCATCCCCGCAGACGCCGCGAAGAGCCGGCGGCTGCATCCATGACGACCGACGCCGAGACAGGCGATCCCGATCCGCCCGAGAAAGCTCGGTCCAGGGAAACTCCTACGGCCGAGGCGCCGGAGGAACCCGGGCGCAGCGAAGGGCCTGTCCCCCGGACGGAGCCGGCCAAGACCTATCTCGTCTCTCCCGGCGAAAGCACGCGCGAAACCGTTCCCCGCTCCGAGCATGACGTTCGCGCGGGTCCCGGCGACGCCGGCGGCACGCATTCGCCCGACGTCACTCCGGAGCCTGCGAAGTCCCCGCGCACCCGCGGCGGCCAGTCGCTCATGTGGATCGGCCTCGGCCTCGCCGTCCTGATCCTGCTGGTCTGGCTGTTCTGAGCGCTCCCGGACCGCGGCTGTTTCAAATGGCTCCGGGAATGGCCGGTGGTGGCGTCCAGACCGGCGCCTATGCCTCACCGCCAGCCCAGCGCCTCGTCGAGCCGCTCCGAACTCGGCTGGTTCGACAGCAGGAGCGCCACCGGCCGCAGGCGCGACACGTTGTTGCCGAGGATCATGACGGCAAGCGTCATCGGCGTGCCGAGGAAGGCGCCCGCCACCCCCCAGAGCCAGCTCCAGAACACCACCGCGACCAGGATCACGAGTGGCGACAGGGCCACCCGGTTTCCCTGCAGCTTCGGGTCCACCCAGTTGCCGATCACCTGCTCGATCAGCGTCAGCCCCGCACCGATCAGGAGCGCGGTGCCGGGATCGAGCGTGAAGAAGGCGTAGATCGTCGGAAAGACCCCCGAGATGACCGCGCCGATGTTGGGGACGAAGTTCATCAGGAACGTCAGGATCGCCCAGACCAGCAGCAGGTCGATGCCGAAGGGCAGAAGCCAGAGCGTATAGGCCGCCGACGAGATCACGCCAACGGCCGCCCGCGTCACGATGAACCGCCTGAGCGCAGCGCCGAGCGTTGCGGTCGCCCGCCGCCAGTCGGCGCCCTCGCCCGAGGGCATCTCGTCGAACTTGGCCGCCCAGGTTTCGGCCTCGCCCAGCGCGAGCAGGACGAGGAAGAGCACGAGGAACATGCCGACG
>CAZUVG010000630.1:0-1754 GCA_964623765.1 uncultured Roseicyclus sp. | reverse complement strand
AGGGCATCTCGCCCTCGGCCTGCCCCTGTCCCGGTTCGCGGCCCTCTTCGCGGGTAAGCGCGCGGCCGAGCGCGGTCATGCCCTCGCGCATCGCCTCCATCGCGTCTGACTGCCGGTCGAGGGCGCCGGCGATGTCACCCTGCTCCAGCGCGCGGGCTGCATCGTCCATGGCGCGGCCCGCCTCGTCGAGCTGGCGCAGCGCCTCGTCACCTTCCTCGGTGCCGGCACCGGGCAGGCGGTTCTGCTGCTCTTCGAGCTGCCGGCGCAGCGCCTGCTGGCGTTCGTCAAGTGACATGCCGCCGTTCTCGCCGCTCTCACCCTCGCCGAACTCCTGCCCCGGCTGTCCCGGCATCTCGCCCGGTTCCTGTCCGGGCTGCTCGCCCTGCCCGAATTCCTGCGGCGCGTCGCCCGTCTGCCCCTGGCGCTGACCGGGCTGACCCGACTGGCCCTGCTGGTTGCGGCCGGTCTGGTTGCCGAACTGTTCCTGCAGTTCCCGGAAGCGTGTCCTGCAGGCCCTCCATTGCCTCCTGGCCCGGCGTCCGGGGTCCGTCGCCGCCTTCGCCTTGCGTGATCTCCATGTTCTCCAGCATCTGCTGGAGCTGGTTCAGCAGCTGCTGCGCCTCGGCCGTGCGGCCCTGCTGCATCAGCTCCTCGATCCGGCGCAACATCTCGTCGAGATCGGCCATGGACATCTCCATGCGCTCGCCCCGGTCCGGCTGGTCGGTCTGCTCACCCGGCTCCGCATTCTCGGCAAGCTGGCGCATGTAGTCGTTCATCGCTTCGCGCAATTCCTGCATGAGTTGCGAGATTTCCTCGTCGGACGCGCCCTGCCGCATGGCCTCGGACAGGCGCTCCTGCGCGCGGCGCAGGCGTTCCAGCGCGTCGTCGAGATCGCCTTCCTCTATGGTCAGAGCAGCGTTCCAGAGGATTTCCGCCACCTCGTCCCGCGTCTCGACCGAGATCGGTGCCACGCCCGATTCCAGTCGCCGGATCCCGGTGCGAAGCTGCAGGTAGACGCCTTCGTCGAGGTCGTTCTCCGGCACGTGGGTGATCGCGCGCAGCAGGTCGGCGGACCGCTCGGCGTTCTCGCGGTTCCAGAGGATGTCGCGACGCAATTCGACGATGGCATTGGCCAGCGGATCGAAGAACCGGCGGCCGGGCAGGCGGGGGACGTCATAGCTCACCGTTCCGATCTGGCCGGCCTCGTCGGTCACGGTCAGCGTGAGCGACACGGGCATGTTGGCCAGCGGATGCTCGGCGAGATCCTCGACCATGATCTCGGTGAAGTCCTCGCGCCCACCGCGGAAGGGCAGGGGCAGGTCGAGCGTCAGCGCCTCGCGCGGCTCGGGCGCGACGGCAAGACCGTAGCGCCGCTCGACCGCGCGCTCGTCTAGACGGAAGGTGGCGGTGCCCGATACTATGCCGTAGTCGTCTCGGCCCGAGAATGCCATCTGCATCTGACCCGGAGGCTCGCCTTCGATCTCGCCTTCGAGCGCGACCGTCGGTGCTGCGTCGGCGATGGCCGAGATCTCCCATGTCCGTGTGCCCGACGGGGCGTAGACGGTCAGGTCGCCGCTGTTCTGCAGTATGAGCGTCCGCTCGCCGCTGCCCTCCGGGCCCGCGGGCGGCGAACCGATCGTGGCGTTCACCGTGACCTCGGCCGGGTCGCCGTAGATGCGCAGGCTGATGCGGCTGCCTGGATTCAGAATCATTATCGCCATATCCGCTAAAAGAACCGTTTTCTGAAATGTTAA
>CAZUVG010000629.1:0-1759 GCA_964623765.1 uncultured Roseicyclus sp. | reverse complement strand
ATCCGGCTTCGGTGGATTCGACACCGACCTCGGCCAATCAGGAAGACCATGTCTCGATGGCGTGCCACGGTGCGCGGCGGCTCGTGCCGATGACGGCGAACCTTTTCTGCATTGTCGGCATCGAGGCGCTGACCGGGGCGCAGGGCATCGCGCTGCGCCGGCCTCTGACGACATCGCCGAGGCTCGCCACCGCGATCGCGGTGTTGCGGGAGGCGGTCGCGGAGCTGTCCGAAGACCGCTACTTGGCGCCCGATCTCGATGCCGCGGCCGCCCTCGTCGCCGGCGGACACCTCGCCGGCCCGCTGGCAGACGTCCTGCCCGAGGTCGCCTGATGGAGCCGGTCCGGATCACGCGGGGCGACAGCCCTCTTGTCCTGGGCCTCCCCCACGCCGGCACCCATGTGCCCGAGGCGGTGCGCGCGGCGCTCAACGACGAAGGTCGCGTGCTGCGCGACACCGACTGGCACATCGACCGGCTGTACGCCGACCTCGTCCCCGGGGCGACCTGCGTCGCCGCGACCGTCCACCGCTACGTGATCGACGCGAACCGCGATCCCACCGGCCGGACCCTCTATCCCGGCCGGTCCACGACCGGCCTGGTCCCGCTGACGACCTTCGACAACGTGCCGATCTGGCGCGACGGCATGGAGCCGGGCGCGGCGGACACCGCACGCCGCCTCGCGGCCTGCCACGCCCCCTATCATGCCGCCCTCGCCGGCGAGCTCGACCGGGTGAAGGCGCGCCACGGCTACGCGGTCCTTTACGACTGCCACTCCATCCGCTCGGAGATTCCATGGCTCTTCGAGGGTGTTCTGCCGGACTTCAACATCGGCACCGATCTCGGCGCGACCTGCGCGCCCGCGATCGAGGCCGCGGCGCGGGACGCCTGCCTCGCAACCGGCCGCACGACGGTGGTCAACGGCCGGTTCCGGGGCGGATGGACGACCCGCCACTACGGCCACCCTGAGGACGGCTTTCACGCGATCCAGATGGAACTGGCGCAATCCACCCACCTCGTCGACGAAACCGCCGGTTGGACCTATGCCCCGGGAAAGGCCGCCTGCCTGCGCCCGCATCTGGGCCGCATCCTGACAACACTGGCCGATCTGGCCCCGAAGCTGAGGCAAGAGACATGACCGACCCCCGCCACAATATCCGCGACATCTACCCGGCGACGGGCACCGAGTTGACCGCGAAAAGCTGGCTGACCGAGGCGCCGATGCGGATGCTGATGAACAACCTGCACCCCGACGTGGCCGAGAACCCGCATGAATTGGTGGTTTACGGCGGCATCGGGCGCGCGGCGCGGACATGGGCCGATTTCGACAGGATCGTCGATAGCCTGAAGACGCTGGAAGAGGACCAGACACTGCTGGTGCAATCGGGCAAGCCCGCGGGTGTTTTTCGCACCCACAAGGACGCGCCGCGCGTGCTGATCGCCAATTCCAACCTCGTGCCGCACTGGGCGACATGGGACCATTTCAACGAATTGGATAAGCGCGGGCTGGCCATGTATGGCCAGATGACCGCCGGGTCGTGGATCTATATCGGCAGCCAGGGCATCGTGCAGGGCACCTATGAAACCTTCATGGAGGCCGGGCGCCAGCATTACGACGGCAACCTCAAGGGCCGGTGGATCCTGACCGGCGGGCTTGGCGGCATGGGTGGCGCGCAGCCGCTTGCCGCCGTGATGGCCGGGGCCTGCTGTTTGGCCGTGGAATGCGACGAGCCCCGCGCGGAGTTCCGCAAGCGCACCCGCT
>CAZUVG010000628.1:0-1759 GCA_964623765.1 uncultured Roseicyclus sp. | reverse complement strand
ACGGGAGCCGGCGGCATGCAGGCGCTGACCTACGGGATCGTGCCGCAGGTCATGCCGGCCTTCTGGGGCATCTCGGTCTTCCGCTGGGACATCAACATCCGCGAGAGCACGATCCTCGGCCTCGTCGGGGCCGGGGGGATCGGCCTGAAACTGAATGCCTCGATCAACACCCTGTCCTGGGACGAGGTGTTGGTGATCCTGCTGCTGATCCTCGCAACGGTGGTCGTCAGCGAGTGGGTGTCCGCCCGGATGCGTCACGCCATCATCTGACGTCGGGCGCCGGCACGGCGTGCGTCGCCGGACCGACGGGGGACCCGTTGCCCGACAGCCCCGCTCGATCGACGTCCGGCAGCCCGCACTCCATGGCGAACCCGGTCTGCGACCTCGCCGGTCGGGCGGAACCTGCGGTCTTCGCCCACCTCCAGCGCGGCGAGGCGAAGGGTAAGCATCCGCCGAGGGCCGTCTGCGCTGGCCGGGTGAATAGGCGTAAGGCATGGCCTTATGTCATGCTCTTCCGTTTTCACCCCGATCGAAGTCTTCGCGGCCGAGGATGTGGGCCGTCGTCGGCACTGGTCTGACGAGGACAAGGTCCGCATCGTCGAGGAAAGCTTCCGTGGGCACCGGCAGGGGTCGGCGACGGCGCGGCGGTACGGGATCTCGCGGTCGCTGCTGTCGATCTGGCGGCGCGCGTATCGCGACGGCACGCTGGGAGGCCCGGATCTCGGTGGCGGCTTCGTGCCGCTGGCGATGGAGGAGGCTGCGGCGGCCCCGGTGGGGCGCTCGGCGCAGCCGCCGGAGGATGCCCGGATCGACATCGCGCTGCCGAACGGGCGGCGCATGACGATCCCTGCGTCGTTGCCGCCGTCGCGTCTCGCGGCGCTGCTGGCGGTGGTGGACCCACGATGATCGCGTTTCCGGCCGGGGTGCGCGTCTGGATCGCGGGCGGCGTGACCGACATGCGCTGCGGGATGAACAGCCTGGCGCTGAAGGTCCAGGAAGGTCTCGGGCGGGATCCGCACGCGGGCGAGATCTTCTGCTTTCGGGGGCGCAAGGGCGACCTCGTGAAGCTCCTGTGGCACGACGGCGTGGGCATGTCGCTTTATGCCAAGCGGCTCGAAGCGGGGAAGTTCATCTGGCCCGCGGGCGGCTCGGGGGAGGCCGTTCAGGTCTCGGCGGCGCAGCTCGGCTATCTTCTCGAAGGCATCGACTGGCGCAACCCGCGCTGGACGCAAAGACCTGCAAAGGTTGGATAAATAAGCTCCCAAGGCCAGTTCCCCATGGGCTTTCCCGAGCCGGAGTGGTAGATTCTGGACATGTCCGAGACCGCCTCCGAACTCGAGAAGCTGCGCGCCGCCCTGGCCCTGGCCGAGGGGCGCGCGGCGGCGGCCGAGGCCAAACTCGCGAAGGCCAGCGCAGTCGTGTCGGCCTCCGAGGCGATGATCGCGGCGCTCAAGCTCGAGATCGCGCTGCTCAAGAGGGACAAATACGGCCGCAGCCCGGAGCGCACCGCCCGGCTTCTCGACCAGCTGGAGCTGCAGCTCGAGGAACTGGTCGCCGACGCCGCCGAGGACAAGGCGCAGGCCGAACAGGCCGCGGAGAAGACGACGAAGGTCGCGGGCTTCGAGCGGCGCAAGCCGGTGAAGAAGCCCTTCCCCGAGCATCTGCCCCGCGAGCGGGTGGTGGTCGAGGCACCGACCACCTGCACCTGCTGCGGGTCGGACCGCATCGTGAAGATGGGCGAGGACATCACCGAAACGCT
>CAZUVG010000627.1:0-1765 GCA_964623765.1 uncultured Roseicyclus sp. | reverse complement strand
CTGGGCCGTGCTCCGGCCGGTGGTGGCGGCGCTGAAGGCCGCAGGCAAGGCCCCCCCATTCCGCTTCGTCCGAACGGAACGCCTGGAGGCGGAGATCGCAGCGGCCGGCTTCGATATCGTCGAGCGCGGCGACTACCCGGCCCGCCCGCCCTCGCGCTTCGTGGTGGCGCGTAAGGACGGGGCGGGCTGAGACGGAAGGACCCCCGGGCAGTTGCCGGGGGCCGCTCCCGTTCGCGGTGCGCCGGGCAGCCGTCGAAGGCGCGCTGGCGACAGAGGACCACATCGAGGATCTCTTGCGCAGTCTATTTGTCCATTTTGCTTGAAACACTTTCATTGGCATTGACGGCGATCGATGCGCCAGCCGCGGCGACCCAGCTTTGACATGCGCCCGGCACGGGCCTAGCGTCCTGCGTGGAAGGTTTTTCCCGGATCGCCGCCATGACCGACCTGCCCGAGTTCTACTTTCGTGCCCGCGAGAACGGTGCCGCCGTGTTCCGCATATCGACCGAGAACCGCCAGCAGCGGATCGAGATGGAGGAAATCGCGGTCGTCAACGTGAAGAACGGCAACGTGCGGCCGCACGGCGCGCGGACGCTGTCGGCGACGGAACGGCAAGCGATCGAGGACTGGCTGGAGAACCGCCGCGCACTGCTGGCACGGCGCGAGCTGGACGCGATCGAGGAGGCGCTCGAAGGGCTGGGTCGCGTGGCCCACTGGGCACAGTCCCGCGCCACGGAGGCCGAGCTCGAAGCCGTCACAGACCGGTTCCTCATGGCGATGCACGACCTGCGCAGCGTGCTCGTTCGCAAGAAGGCAGATCGTGCACGCGACCCCGGCACGGCAGAGACCGGCGGCGCGGGGCCCTGATCCGCCGGGCGGGACTTGTCCCAACGCGCCCGGGGAAGGGTGGACCAGTCCCGCCCTACGAAAGCTTGCGGTAGCTGCTCCGGATCAGGAGGTCCTTCCGCGGTCCGGTCACGCGCCACAGCGTGGTGAAGGCGCTCGCCCCGTCGAACGCGTAGCGCACGACGTACCGGTCTGGCGGGCAGACATGGGTAGCTGAGAACTGCCCGGGGCCGAGACGATGGAACGGCCGCCCGTCCTCGAAGAGGACCGCGATCCCGTCGCCCTGCGCACGCCAGAGATAGCGGCGGTGTGCCGTCATCTCGGGCCCCTCGCCGTAGCGCAGGCGCCCTCGCTCTTCCTGCACGAGGCCGCCGGCCACGGGGCGCCACGTCGCTTCCCCCTCGAGCCGACCCGAATGCCCGTCGCGCCAATCCTCGATCTCGCGCGACAGCGTCCAGGTTCCCGCCAGGTCGCCTAGCCCGATCACGCCACCCCCGCCCCTTGCGTCACGGTTCGGTCCGTGCGTGCGTTGTCACGGCCGACGAAGCAGGGGCCGCCCGCGTCGCCAGCCGCCATGCCGCCGGATTCGCGGGCAAGGGCGCGTGACGCCTTGCTCGACCCCGCAACCGGAACCGCCACAAGGTCCGGCCATGCTGTCCATCCCGGCAAGACCGTCATCTTGTCCCTCACCTGCCCTGTCCGTATGAGAGCGCGCATGCCCACGTGAACGCAAGGCCCGGCCCATGATCCCCCGATATTCCCGTCCCGAGATGGTTTCCATCTGGGAACCCGCCACCAAGTTCCGCATCTGGTTCGAGATCGAGGCCCACGCCTGCGACGCGCAGGCCGCCCTCGGCGTGATCCCGAAGGAGAACGCCGAAGCCGTCTGGCGCGCCCGGGACGTGGAATTCGACGTCGC
>CAZUVG010000626.1:0-1767 GCA_964623765.1 uncultured Roseicyclus sp. | reverse complement strand
CGCCGCTGCCGTCTCGATCAGGCGCAGCGCGGTGGTGCCCACGGGGATGATCCGCCCGCCGGCCGCGCGGGTCGCGTTCATCTCCGCCGCCGCCTTCTCGCGCACCTCGCCCCATTCGGCGTGCATCCGGTGCGTGGTGACATCGTCCACCGTTACCGGCAGGAAGGTTCCCGCGCCCACGTGAAGCGTGACGAAGGTGAAGTCGATGCCCGCCTGTCCCAGCGCGGCGACGAGCGCCGCGTCGAAATGAAGGCTCGCCGTCGGCGCCGCGACGGCGCCCGCACGCCTTGCCCAGATTGTCTGGTAATCCTCCCGGTCGCGCTCGTCCGGGGGGCGCCTGCCCGCGATGTAGGGCGGCAGCGGCATGGCGCCGGACGCCTCCAGCGCCGCGTCGAAGTCCTCGCCGGTCAGGTTGAAGCGCAGCCGCAGTCCATCCTCCAGCGACGCGACCTCGGCCGAGAGGTCGTCCGAGAAAACCACAGTCTCGCCTGCCGCGAGCTTGCGCATGGGTCTGGCCAGCGCCGACCAAGTGCCGTCGGCCTGCGGCTCCATCAGCGTGACCTCGATCCGCGCCGTCACCTCCCCCTGCGCGCTCGCCCGCGTCCGTCGTCCCGTCAGCCGCGCGGGGATCACGCGGGTGTCGTTCAGGATCAGCCTGTCGCCGGGGCGCAGGATCTGCGGCAGGTCGCGGACATGGCCGTGCCGTGTCTCCGCCCCCTCGGCCACGAGGAGACGCGCCGACGACCGCGGGCTCGCGGGTCGTGTCGCGATCAGGTCTTCGGGTAGGTCGAAGTCGAAGTCGTCGAGTTTCATGCGGTCTCCCGGGTCAGTTGCCCGGCACGCCGGGCGGCGGCCGGCGGAAGATCTCGCGGAAGATGCCCGGCGTCAGGATGGACAGCGGGTTGACCGAGACGTTCGCCTGCTCGGCCGTCCCCGTAAGGCGGTAGGAGAAGCCGAACAACCCCTCTCCGCGCGGCGCGAAAAGCGCGCCTGCGAGCCCGTTCACGACGTAGAGCGGGGAGACGACGCCCCGCATCTCGTAGCGCCGCGACGCAAGTTCGTAGATCCCCTCCATCGTGATGCCGAGCGCGGGCCCGAGCGCGCTGCCCTCGCGCAGCGTCAGGCGTTCGGGGTCGAGGCGGAAGCGCGCCTCGACCGTGCCGAGGTTCATCCCCTCGCCCGAGAGCTGCTCGATCAGGCCCACGACCGAGATCGCGTTCAGAAGCTCGGCCATCGCCGGCGCGTCGCGCAGCCGCGGCCCCTCGATCCGGAGCGTCCCGTCGAAGGTGCGCGGCTGGCCCGCGGCCCGAAGGGACAGGCTCATGGCGCCGCCATGGGCGTTGCGGAAGATGCCGGCCGCGCGGAGGACCGCGCCGCCATCGGCGGCGAAGAGGCGGATGAGCGGCCCGTCCGGGCCGGGCTCGATGAGGCCCGACAGCCCCGCCCCGCCGTTCACCGCCGCGTCGAACTCGCCCGACAGGCCGCCGCCGATGGAGAAGTTTCCGGCAAGGTCCGTCAGCGCGAGTTCCCGCGCCACCTCGACCCGGTCGAGCCGCACGGCAAGCGGCCCGGCAGCCTGCCGCGCCCGTTGCGGCCCAAGCGGCGGAATCCGGTCGAGGCTGAGCCGCCCCCCGGTAATCTCGATGTCTGGCGGCAGGCCCGCACCGCGGCCCCGCAGCACGCCGCCCACGTCGAGCCAGTCGCCGACGACCAGCCGCTCGGCGATCAGCACGGGCCCGTCTCCACCGAGGCTCGCACGGCCCTGCA
>CAZUVG010000625.1:0-1781 GCA_964623765.1 uncultured Roseicyclus sp. | reverse complement strand
TCCGCTGGCCGCGCACGGGCAGGTTGCGGCGATGGCGCAGACCGCGATAGCAGCCAAGGTCCATCAGGCGCTTGACGTTCATCTGCACCTCGCGGCGCAGGTCGCCCTCGACGGTGTAGTTGGCGTCGATATGCTCGCGGATCTGGAGCACTTCGGAATCCGACAACTCGTTCACGCGACGGGCCTGGTCGATTCCGACGGCGTCGCAGATTTCACGCGCGGAGGACTGGCCGATTCCGGTGATGTAGGTCAGCGCGATGGGTACGCGCTTGGCGGTGGGGATGTTGACCCCTGCGATACGTGCCAAGAGGTTTCGTCCTTCATGTTGCGAGCCCGTGATCCCAGGCCCTTTTTTCACAACGAAAGGTCGCCGCCGACGGCGCGGCTGGACCCCGATTTCAGGTCGATGGCGGCAGATGCGACTCCACGCGCGATCAGTGATTCCCGGAGGGAAGTCGCGGCATAGGGCGTTTCCGGGGTGCCGTCAAGGCCGCCGGGAAGCCGCTGTCAAGCCCGATCTGCCGGGAAGGCCGATCAGTCCAGAACCGCGGCGATCTCGCCTGCCACCTCGTCGATCTCGCCAAGCCCGTCCACGGCGTGCAGCATCCCCTTGGCATAGTAGTAACCCACGAGCGGCGAGGTCTGCTTGTAATAGGCCATGAGCCGGGTGCGCAGGCTTTCCTCGTTGTCGTCGGCGCGGCGCTTGAACTCGGTGCCGCCGCATTTCGCGCACTTGCCGTCCGCGGGGATGGGCTTCGTCATGTCGTTGTAGACCTCGCCGCAACCGGCGCAGGCGGAGCGGGCGGTGATGCGCTCGACCAGCGCCTCGTCGTTCACCCTCATCTCGATGACGGCGTCGAGCGTCTGATCCTCTTCCTCCAGCAGCGCGCCGAGCGCGTCGGCCTGGGCCAGCGTCCGGGGGAAGCCGTCGAAGATGAAGCCCGCCGCGGCCTCGGTTTCGAGCTTCTCGCGGATGAGGCCGATCACGATCTCGTCCGTAACCAGATCGCCGCGCGCCATCACTTCGGCGACGCGCTTGCCCATTTCGGTACCGCTGTCCTTTGCCTCCCGCAGCATGTCGCCGGTGGAAAGCTGTACCAGTCCACGCTCCTCCACGAGGCGACGCGCCTGCGTCCCCTTGCCGGCCCCAGGAGGACCCAGAAGTATGATGTTCATCGCCGAGCTGGCCCTTTCCGCGGCTTGGCGCCGCCTTTCCTCCCCCGGAGCTGCGATTTCTCCAGAAGTCCCTCGTATTGATGTGCCAGCAGATGGGACTGGACCTGCTGCACGGTGTCCATCCCCACGGACACGATGATCAGGATCGAGGTTCCCCCGAAATAGGCCGTGATGGCAAGGTTCGTCCGCACGATCTCGGGCATCAGGCAGACGAAGGCGAGATAGGCCGAGCCGAGAACGAGGATACGGTTCACGACGTAATCGAGGTATTCCGAGGTCCGCTTGCCCGGCCGGATGCCGGGGATGAAGCCGTTCTGGTTCTTCAGATTGTCGGCCACGTCATCGGTCTTGAAGGACACGTTGAGCGTGTAGAAGTAAGTGAAGAAGATGATCATGGCCGCGAAGAACAGGAGGTAGAGCGGCTGTCCGGGGCCGAAACTGGCGAGGATCCACGACATGACCGGCCCGCTGGCCTGCCCGCCGCCGAAGGTCGTCAGCGTCGTGGGCAGCAGCAGCAGCGAGGAGGCGAAGATGGCGGGGATGACGCCCGCGGGGTTCACCTTGACCGGCAGATGGCTCGACCCGCCGTCATAGACCTTCATCCC
>CAZUVG010000624.1:0-1781 GCA_964623765.1 uncultured Roseicyclus sp. | reverse complement strand
TCTTGTCGGCGAGCGTCATCGCCTCGACCTGGTCGTGGGTGACGTAGATCATCGTGGCCCCGATTTCCTGGTGCAGCCGTGCGATCTCCACGCGCATCCCCACGCGCAACTCGGCGTCGAGGTTCGACAGCGGTTCGTCGAAAAGGAAAACCTCCGGGCCCCGCACGATGGCTCGTCCGATGGCAACACGCTGCCGCTGCCCACCCGAGAGCGCCTTGGGCTTGCGGTCCAGCAGCTCCCCGAGCTGAAGGACCCGCGCGGCCTCGGCCACCTTGGCGGTGACCTCCGACTTCGGATGCCCCGTCATCTTCAGGCCGAAACCCATGTTCTCGGCCACCGTCATGTGCGGGTAGAGCGCATAGGTCTGGAACACCATCGCCACGCCCCGCTCGGCCGGGTCGAGGCGTGTAACGTCGCGCCCGCCGATTGTGATGCGGCCCTCTGTCGTCTCCTCCAGCCCCGCCACCATCCGCAGGAGCGTCGACTTCCCGCAACCCGAGGGGCCGACGAAGACGCAGAACTCCCCGTCCTCGATCCGAAGGTCCACGCCATGGATCACCTGCGTCGCGCCGTAGCGCTTGATCACGTTGTCCAGCTGAAGTCCCGACATGGGCTGCGCCCCTCCCTCTCGTTCATTCCGCCGCCGCGTCGGGGAACCGCCAGTCCGTCGCCTCGCCCGCGATGGCCGCGGCCGCGCGGCGTATCTCCGGCAGGTGCGCGGCAAGACCGTCCGGATCGGTCCGCGCCGTGGTCGAGGTGACCGACAATGCGCCGAGCACGCGCCCCGACCGTGTAATGATCGGCATCGCCACGCAGATGATCCCGGGCTCGTGTTCCTCGTCGTCGAAGGCATGGCCGCGGGCGCGGATGCGGGACAGTTCCTCGCGCATCCGCGTCTCGTCGGTGATCGTGTTGGGCGTGAAGCGGTGCCATGCCTGACGCTTGAGCGTGGATGCGAGTTCCGCCTCCGGCAGCCAGGCAAGCATCGCCTTGCCCACGCCCGTGCAGTAGGCCGGTCCCACCTTGCCCGCCTGCGAATACATCTCGACGGGATCGGCCGCGTTCAACTTGTCCACGTAGAGGACCTGGCCCCCGTCGAGCTGGGCGAGGTGGACCGTCTCCCCCGTCGCGCGGCTCAGCCGGTCGAGATGGGGACGCGCAATGGGCGCGAGCGAGGAGGCCTGCCACGCGGCATGGGCCAGCCTGACGAGGCGCAGGCCCGGCGCGTAGGTCTGCCGATCGGGATCGAAGCCGAGCATCCCTTCCCGCGTCAGGACCTGCACGAAGCGGTATAGCGTGGCCTTCGGGAAAGGGCTCGTCTCCATCAGTTCGGCGAAGCGCACGGGGCGCCCGCGGGCCGCGATATCGTCGAGCACGGCCAGCGCCTTGCCGACCGTCCCCTCGCCCTGTCTCTCGTCCCGTCCGTCTTCCGCCGCCATGCCGCGACGCCTCCCCTCGGAAATCATGTTGACAAGGCTAGGCTGACTCGCGCTAGGATTTCAACATAAGAAACCAGGTTTCAAATAATGAAACTGCGGACAATGAACGACCGATCGAACCGGATCACCAGGGAGGACACCATGCGATCCATTCTGAACACCGGCGCCGCGGCGCTGGCGGCGACGACCATGCTGGCAGGCACCGCGTTCGCGCAGGATCTGTCCGGCACGCTGCGCATCATTTCGGACATGTCGAATCCCGGCCCCCGTGCCGTCATGGAAGGCCTCGCGGCGGATTTCGCGACCGAGCATCCCGACCTCGAGGTGGAGCTGACCATCGTC
>CAZUVG010000623.1:0-1782 GCA_964623765.1 uncultured Roseicyclus sp. | reverse complement strand
AGCACGCCGCCCGCGTTCATGAAGTCGATCTGGACGTCCTTCAGCACGCCCGTGCGGAACCAGTGGTCACCGGACAGGTAGAGCGCCTTCTGCGGGGCGCCGGCGCACTTGATGGGCATCGGCGGCTGGGTGAAGACGGCGCGGCCCCGCTTCAGGTTCCGCACGAGCTCCCACGTGTAAGATGCTAGGTCGTAACGGTAGTTCGACGTCACACCGTGCTGGCCGAGCGTGTCCACCAGCCCCTCGATCCGGGACCAGTCGAGCTTCAGCCCCGGGGCCACGATCAGGCGCTTGTACTTGACCACGCGGCAGCCATCCAGGATGACGGCATCGTCCTTCGGCTCGAAGGCGGCAACGGCGGACTTGATCCAGTGCACGCCACGGGGGATCAGGCTGCCCATCGTCTTGGCGGTCGTGGCCGCCTCGAAGACGCCGCCGCCGACCATGGTCCAGCCGGGCTGGTAGTAGTGGATGTCGGCGGGGTCGATGAGCGCGATGCTCTGGTTGGGCTTGCGGTGCCTGAGCGAGGAGGCGACCGCGATGCCCGCCGCGCCGCCGCCCACGATCACGACGTCAAAGCGCGCGTCCGCGCGGTCGGTGGGGGTGCGGCCGCCGTTCGCGATGCGGCGGACGACGCCGCCCATGTCGTAGCCCGCCGACTGCGTTGCCGCGAGGATGTCGGCGACCGATTTCTCCTTCGCCATGGCCAGCGACCAGAGCGTGGCCGAGCGCGTACCGGTGCGGCAATAGGCAAGGACCGGGCCCGGCAGTTCCGCAAGGAGCCGGCCGAACATCTCCGCGTCCTCGTCGGTGACCTTGCCGGCCGTGATCGGCAGGTAGGCCGTCTTCAGGCCCAGCTTCGCGGCCGCCGCCTCGATCTCCTCGAAGTTCGGCTGGTCCATGCCCTCGCCGTCGGGCCGGTTGCAGACGATGGCGCGGAAGCCCTCGTCGGCGATGGCCTGTACGTTGTCGGCGGTGATCTGCGGGGCGACCGAAAGGCCGGCTGTCAACATTCTGGCGTCCATGGCGGAGCCTCCTCCTCTGGCAATCCCGGCACGTGCGGGTGGCGGGGGCGCCGTTGTGCGCCCCCGCCGGTTCCCCGGATCAGAGCGCGTTGACCGGCACCTTCAGCATCGGGCGTCCGTCCTTGTCGGTCGGCACTTCGCCCGCGCGCATGTTCACCTGCAGCGAGGGGATGATGAGCTTGGGCATGTCCAGTTGCGCGTCCCGCTCGGTCCGGAACTTCACGAAGTCGTCCTTCGACTTGCCGCCGCCCACGTGGATGTTGAACTGCTTCTCCTCGGCCACCGTGGTCTCCCACTTGATGTCGCGGCCGTTGGGCCCGTAGTCGTGGCACATGAACAGACGCGTCTCGTCGGGCAGGTCGAGCACCTTCTGGATCGAGTCGTAGAGCGTGGCCGCGTCACCGCCGGGGAAGTCGGCGCGTGCCGAGCCGCCGTCTGGCATGAACAGCGTGTCGCCCACGAAGGCCGCGTCGCCCATGACATGCGTCATGCAGGCGGGCGTGTGGCCCGGCGTGTGCATCACGAAGGCGCGCAGGCCGCCGATCTCGTAGGTGTCTCCGTCCTTGAACAGCGCGTCGAACTGGCTGCCGTCACGCTGGAACTCGGTGCCTTCGTTGAAGACCTTGCCGAAGGTGTCCTGGACCGTGATGATGTTCTCGCCGATGCCGATCTTGCCGCCCAGCTTCTCCTGGATGTAGGGCGCGGCCGAGAGGTGGTCGGCATGGACGTGGGTCTCGATCAGCCACTCGACCTTGAG
>CAZUVG010000622.1:0-1784 GCA_964623765.1 uncultured Roseicyclus sp. | reverse complement strand
TCATGAGCGGCAGGTCGCCCATGAACACGTCCTGCTCCTTGATGTCGCGGACGCTGCGCGAGCCCGTCTCCTCGTCGATGTCCCAGACGATCAGCCGCAACGTGACCCGCAGCGCCGCGGCGTAGGTGAGCCCGCGCTGCTGGCACTCGTCGACGTCGTACTTCGGCTCCTCGAGCTCGTACTGCACGAAGTCGAGCGCGGCCCGATCGGCGAAGTCCTTGATCGGAAAGACGGACTGGAACGCCTCCTGCAGCCCGTGCATGCCACGGTCGTTGGGGCGCGGCAGCATCTGCAAGAAGCCCTCGTAGGACTGCCGCTGCACCTCGATGAGATTGGGCATCGTGGTGACTTCGGGAATGCGCCCGAAGGATTTCCGGATCCGCTTGCGTGCCGTGAACGACGTCGGCATGAGCGACCTGTCCCCCGTCTCAGGAAGAGGATGTGGATGGCGAGCACGCGGGCTCGCCGCGGCCGCGCGGACGCGCGACCGCCAACGCCGAACGGGCCGGCACGCGCCACGCGAGCGTGGGCGTCCGGCCTGATCGGCGAATGCGGGCGTTCCGGTCCGGCCGGAACGCGTTCGTCAACCCGGGACCCCGCGGGATTACTTGACCTCCACGGTCGCCCCGGCGCCTTCGAGCTGGGCCTTCATCTTGTCGGCCTCTTCCTTGTTCACGCCTTCCTTGACCGCCTTGGGCGCAGCCTCGACGAGATCCTTCGCCTCCTTCAGGCCGAGCCCGGTGATGGCGCGGACCTCCTTGATGACGTTGATCTTCTTCTCGCCGGCGGCGGCGAGAACGACGTCGAACTCGGTCTGCTCCTCCGCAGGCGCAGCCTCGGCCGCAGCCCCGCCCGCGCCCGGCATCATCGGCATCGCCATCGGCGCCGCCGCCGCGGCGGTCACGCCCCACTTGTCCTCGAGCATCTTCGCGAGCTCGGCGACCTCGAGCACCGTGAGGCTCGAGAGATCTTCGACGATCTGCTCCAAATTCGCCATGGGAACTGCACTCCTGGATTGGCGGACGCCTCCGGCCCCACGCGAGCCGCCCGCGCTTGTCGATTACTGTTGCTGCGACTTCGCCTGCAGGACGCCGACGAACTTCTGGTTGGGCGCTGCCAGCACGCGGACCAGCTTGGCCTGGGGCTGCCCGAACAGCCCCAGCAGCTTGGCTGCCGGCGCGTTGAGCACGCCGATGAGCTTGGCGCGAAGCTCGTCGATCGACGGCATGTCGGCGAGCGCCTTGACCGCCTCCGCATCGAGGAGCGTGCCGCCGAGACCGGCGCCGACGATCACGAGCTTGTCGTTCTTCTTCGCGAACTCCGTGAGCACCTTCGGCGCCACGGTCGGGTCGGCGGAGAAGCCGATCGCCGTCGGCCCGGCGAAGAGCTCGGAGGCCACCGCGAACGGCGTGCCGTCGAGCGCGATCTTGACGAGCCGGTTCTTGGCCACCTTGAATCCAGCGCCGGCCTCGCGCATCCGCCGGCGCAGGCCGGTGACCTCGGCGACGTCGAGACCCTTGTAGTGCGTCACGACGATGACGCCGGACGCGGCGAAGGTGTCCCGCAGCGACGCGACGACGTCGGACTTCTCTGCTCTCAGCACAACGGCCTCCGGGAGCGCGCCGATCGACGCGCCGTGTTCGTCAATGGCATCGAGGCACCGCGCCTGGCGATGCAAACACGAGCGAACGGAACCGCAGCAACGGCGGAGCTGCGGCCCATTCGCGAGTTTGGAAGCGCGACCATAGTCATGTTGGCGTTCCGTGCAAGCGCTTTTCTAGGAC
>CAZUVG010000621.1:0-1784 GCA_964623765.1 uncultured Roseicyclus sp. | reverse complement strand
AGGCTCTCGCATCCTCTACTCCATGCCGGTTTAGCCCGGCGCATCTGACTGTCCCCTATTTGTTCCGGCGACACCCCGTCGCGCCGCCAGGTCCGCCAGCTTGGCCAACATCGCCCGCATCTCGGCGTTGTTCAGCATGAAGTTCGCCTAAATGGCTTGATACGCCATTACGCCGATATACAATACACCCATGCCCAAGAGCCTTGGAACACGAGAAGCCGCCATGCTCGCATACGCCCAGATGCGGCAGTGGCGCACCGTACGCACCGGCGACCTCCTCGATCCGCTCCAGATCACCGCCCAGCAGGAACGCGAGCTGCTCGCGCGCATGAACCGCAAGGGGCTCATCGCACAGGTCCGTCGCGGCCTGTACCTGCTGCCCGAACGTCTGCCCCTCGGCGGACGATGGAGCCCCTCCGAAGCCCTCGCCCTCAACACCCTCATGGCCGACCAGGACGCCCGCTACCAGATCACCGGCCCCAATGCCTTCAACCGATACGGCCTCGACGAGCAGACCCCCGCGGGCCTGACCGTCTACAACACCGCGCTGTCCGGCCGCCGAACCATCGGGCCGGTCAACCTGACTCTCGTCCGGGTCGCCGAAGAACGCCTCGGCGATACCGAGCAGGTCGACACCCCCGACGGCACGTTGATCTACTCCTCCCTGCCGCGCACGCTCATGGACGCCGTCTACGACTGGTCCCGGTTCGACACCCTCCCGCGAGCCTACGGCTGGATCGAACAAGTGCTTGAGGCCGGTCGAATCCGTGTCGAGGATCTCGTCGCCACCACCGCCCGCTTCGGCAACCAGGGCACGGCCCGACGCATCGGGGCCTGGCTCCAACGCCTCGCCGCGCCCCCGGCCAGGCTGGCCCCGCTTCAGCGCATGCTGCGGTCGTCAACGAGTCTGGTTCCCTTCATCCCCGATCGGCCCCGACGCGGCCGGATCGACCGACAATGGGGAGTGATCCTCAATGACCAGGAATGAACCACCCGCCATCGCCGCCCACAGCGATCCGGACCTGTTCCGCCAGGCCGTCGCCTACACCGCCCGGGCGACCGGTTTCCCCGCCCGGCTCATCGAGAAGGACTACTTCTGCACCGTCCTGCTGGCCTACCTCGCCCGCACCGACGCCGGGCTCATCTTCAAAGGCGGCACCGCGCTGGCCAAGGTCCACGCCGGGTTCTACCGGCTCAGCGAAGACCTCGACTTCACCATTCCCACGCCCATCGACGCCTCCCGCCGCCAGCGAAGCCAGGCCGCCGGGCCGCTCAAGGCCGCCATGGGCAAGCTCAAAGCGTCGCTGCCGGAGTTCACCATCGCCGAGCCCCTGCGCGGCTCCAACAACTCCGCGCAGTACAACGCCCTGGTCCGCTACGACTCCCTCGCCTCCGGTCAAACCGAGACCCTCCGCGTCGAAGTCGGCCTCCGCGAGCCGCTGCTGAACCCGCCGGTCAACGCACCTGCCCGCACCATGCTCCGCAACCCCATCACCGACAAGCCCCTCGCGCCCGACATCACGCTGCCCTGCATCGCCCTCACAGAAGCCCTCGCCGAGAAGCTCCGAGCCGCACTCACCCGCCGTGAGGTCGCCATCCGCGACTTCTACGACCTCCACCACGCCGCACAACACCTCGGCCTGACCGCCGAAGACGCCGAACTGCTCGACCTGCTTCGCCGCAAGCTCGCCATCCCCGGCAACCCGCCCATCGACCTTACTCCCAACCGCACTCTTGTCCAAAACAATTCTTGAATCCACGGTAGATTACAAGCGCTCCCGAAT
>CAZUVG010000620.1:0-1790 GCA_964623765.1 uncultured Roseicyclus sp. | reverse complement strand
CGTCTTTGGTGGTGTTGGGACGTGCATAAGCACAACCCACAGTCGCATTAAAACGCCAATCCGCCGCAGTTAAGGGGTTTTGGCGGAAAAAGCGACATTTGTGATCACAGCAGGAAAACGTGTGATCACAATTTTGCTGTCAAATCGTATGCGATGGCATACCAGGGACGATTCGGCTCCGCCATCGGCTGCATGGGGGAACCCGGAGCCCGATCGCCCGGTTGACCAGCCGAGCATGTCCGAAAAGCGAAGGCGAAGCGAGATGGCCGATCAGAGCGGTGGCAACAGAGACTTCAAACTCATCGGCCTGGGCCTCGTGGCCGCGGTGGGCTGGATCATCGCGATCTGGTCTCTCGTCAACGGCGGCGCGGTCGAGGACGACCTGCGCGCGCAACTGGCGCAGACCGAACTGGACCTTCAGGAACAACGGGAAACCGCCGGCACGATCGACGAGATGCGCACGCGCATCGGCCAACTGGAGCCGCTGGTCCAGGAACTGGAGGGGTTGCAGGCGACGCTTGAGGAGAACGTCACGCAACTCGAGGACGAGCGGTCGCAGCTGACGCAGGACCGAGACATGCTGTCGACGCAGGTCTCCGAGGCCGAGACCCGGCTGGAGCGTCTCGAGGAAGAGGTCGCGCCGCTCCGCGAGGAGATCGAGACGCACGAGACGCGCCTGAGCGACCTCAACAGCGCGATCGAGACGGCCGAGCAGCGGCTTGACGAAACCGACGCCCGGCTCGAGTCGGCCCTTGCGCGGGAAGAGGAGGTGCGCACCAGCCTCGCGACCATGGAGGAAGATGCCGCCGCCATGACCCAGCGCGTCAGCGAAGCCGAGACACGGCTGCGCGATCTCCGTGAGGAGGAGATGCAGATCCGCGACGAGCTGGACACCGCAACGCGCCAGCGCGACGAGGCGCGGCAGGCGCATCAGCAACTTCAGGAGCAGATCGCGACCGCCGAGGAACGCCTCTCGCGCCTGCAGGAGGCCGTTTCCGCCGCCGAGGAACAGCGCGCGTCCCTGCAATCCGTCCTGACATCCCTGACGCAGGAGATGGAGGGCACCGCCGCGCGGCTGAACGAGCTTCAGACCGCGCTTGCCTCGGAAGAGGCGTCGATCACGCAATCAGGCGAAGGTCAGGACGGTCAGCAGCAGGAGGCCGCATCGTCCCCGAACGAGGAGGGCAACGGCGACGGCAGGCAGGAGCAGACCTCCGGCGATGGCACTGGGCAGGACGAGACCTCGGGCCAGCTGAGCGACGACAACACGGGCGACCGCGGCACTGCGGCGGACCGTGAGACGGGCGAAGCCGGCGGGCAAGGCGACGGCTCCGCGGGGCAGGGTCTTGTCATGGCCATCGACGAGAATGGCCGCTTCGTCCGGACCGCGCAACCGTCGAGCGAGGGCGGCGCCTCGGGCGAGGCACCGGCGGATGATCCCGCGGACGCCGAGGACTCTCCCGACGAGGCGGACAGCAGCGCCTCGCAGTGACCCGGCAGGCCGTCCCGGCATCGCCAGACACGCGAGCGATCTACCGTCGGTCGCCACAGGGTGCCGGAAACCACGGCTGGCGGGCGATGCGTTCGTAAGCTGACCCGATGAACGAAGAAGGGCGGCCCCAAAAGGGCCGCCCGCGACGCGACGCGACGCGATGCGGAAGCCTCAGGCGAGGCTCTCGTCGATGCCCTTGCAGGCGTCCACGAGGCCCTTCACGGCCGCGACCGAGTTGTCGAACATCGACTGCTCGTCCTTCGTGAGCTTGATCTCCACGATCCGCTCGATGCCGCGT
>CAZUVG010000619.1:0-1793 GCA_964623765.1 uncultured Roseicyclus sp. | reverse complement strand
TAGAACATTCTGCCTCGGGCGCAAGGCTCCGGATTCGGGCTGGAAAGCGCAGGACCCCTGCATTACCTAGACGCCCGGACAAGGAATGGCCACGCGGGGCGCGGCCGCTTAACGGAGGGACCGGGGTCGCATGGCGAAGATCACATACATCGAGCACAACGGGACAGAGCACGTGGTCGACGTGCCGAACGGCCTGACCGTCATGGAAGGCGCGCGCGACAACAACATCCCCGGCATCGAGGCCGATTGCGGCGGCGCCTGCGCATGCTCGACCTGCCATGTCTACGTCCATCCCGAATGGGTCTCGAAGCTGCCCGAGATCGACCCGATGGAAGAGGACATGCTCGAGTTCGCCTACCAGCCCGATTCCGAGCGTTCCCGCCTGACCTGCCAACTCAAGGTGTCCGACGCACTCGACGGGCTCGTCGTCCAGATGCCGGAGAAACAGATCTGAGCGAGCCATCGCCTTCGGCGGCGCCGCGCCTGCCGCCGCGCGGGTGGCGCAGTTCCGCCCGCGGCGCATGGCTGGCGACCGGCCTGTGGCTGTCGGTGCCGGGCGCGGCGCTGGGCTGCGACACGCCGCCGTGGCGCGAAGCGATGGACGGCTCCCTCGTCCTGACGGAAGCAGCCGCAGGCCCCGTAGCGGCCTGGTACGAAGACCCCACGACCCGCTACACCCATGGCGTTCTCGGCGACGCCGTGGAGGCCGCGACGCTCGCCGTGCAGACCGCGCCCGTCCCGGACTGCGCCACGGCCCGCGTCGTTCTCCCGCGGGCGGAAGTCTTCGAGGACATTGCCCCGCGGCCGGTGGATCTCGACGGCGACGGCCGCGCAGAGATCGTCGTCGTCCAGAGTCACCGGGACCTCGGCGCGCGGCTCGCCGTCTATGGCCTGCGCGGCGAAACCCTCCGTCTGCTTGCGGCCACGCCCAATATCGGCACACCCAACCGCTGGCTCGCGCCGGTCGGCGCCGCGGACCTCGACGGGGACGGTGCCGTCGAGATCGCCTATGTCGACCGGCCACACCTCGCGCGAACCCTTCGGGTCTGGCGCTACGAGGCCGGCCGCCTGACCGAGATCGCCGCCGTCTCCGGGCTGACCAACCACCGCATCGGCGAGGCCTTCATCTCCTCCGGTATCCGCGACTGCGGCAGCGGCCCCGAGATGGTCATGGCAGATGCCGGCTGGACCCGCGTGATTGCCACGCGGCTGGCTCGGGACGGCACTCTCTCCGTCCGCACCCTCGGTCCCTGGAGCGCCGGCGCCCTCGACGATGCGCTTGCCTGCCGGGACTGATGGCACGCCTTCATCCTGGCAAGAAACTCCTGCCCTCGGCACATCGCCGGGACGGTGTTCGATGCCTCGTCCGGTCGAGCCCCCGGGGTTGACTTCGCCCCGCCCGCGCGCTCTATCGCCGCGACGCCGACACCGCCGAAAACTCCCGAATAGGAGCCCGCATGCACGCCTATCGCAGCCATACCTGTGCCGCCCTGACGAAGGAGAACGTCGGCCAGACCGTGCGCCTCGCCGGCTGGGTGCACCGCCGGCGCGACCATGGCGGCGTGGTCTTCATCGACCTGCGCGACCATTACGGGATAACGCAGATCCTCTGCGATCCCGACAGCCCGGTTTTCGGCGAGGTCGAGAAGCTGCGGTCGGAGTTCTGCATCCGCATCGACGGCGAGGTGAAGGCGCGCGACCCGGACCTCGTGAACCCCAAGCTGCCCACCGGCGAGATCGAGGTGTTCATCCGCGACATGGAGGTGCTGGGCGGCGTCGAGGGCGACCTGCCG
>CAZUVG010000618.1:0-1803 GCA_964623765.1 uncultured Roseicyclus sp. | reverse complement strand
GTCATTTCCTTCGCGATCATCGCCGCGCTCGACAGCGCGGGCCTCCTGATCCACCAGGCGATCGACACGGGCTCGGCGGAGTATTCCGCGCTCATCGCCGAAGGCGTCATCCGCGAGTCGATATCCGTTTTCCGATACCCCGAGTTGCCGAGGGTCGAGGAGGCGCTGTTCCCCGGCGGATGGGAACAGGCGATGGAGCGCAACATCTCCTTCATCGTCAACCGGATGAACGAGCGCGTCATCGCCGGCCAGTCGATCGAGACGCTGCTGGCCGTGCTGATGTTCGTGCTGATGGGCATCACGCTGGAGCGCTCGAAGATCGCCGAAGAATTGCTGACCACGATGGCCAAGGTCTTCGGGCCGCTTCCGGGCGGCCTCGCCGTGTCCATCGTGATCGTGGGCGCCTTCCTCGCCGCCTCCACGGGGATCGTGGGGGCGACCGTGGTGACCATGGGGCTTCTGGCGCTGCCGACGATGCTCAGGAACAACTATTCGCCCGAGCTTGCCACCGGGGTCATCGCGGCGTCGGGGACGCTGGGGCAGATCATCCCGCCCTCGATCGTCATCGTCCTGCTGGGGACGCTGGTGGGCGACCTCTACGCCACGGGGCAGGAGACGCGCGCGCAGCTTGCCGGCTGCAACGATGCGCTCACCTACCTCGGCGAGCCCGCGGTCCTATCGGTCGGTACGCTGTTCCAGGCCGCGCTTCTGCCCGGCATCTTCCTTGCCGGTCTATATGCCGCCTATGCCTTCGGCTTTGCGCTCCTGAACCCGGCCAAGGCGCCGGCGGTCGAGATGGGGGCGAGCACGTCGGAGCCCGTCACCCGCAACGAGGCGTTGACCTGGTTCCTGGGCGTTCCCGCCGCCATCCTGATCGTGGTCGGCCTTGCCGGCGGCGCGGGCATCATCGGCAGCCAGACGGCCTTCCTCACGCAAGCCGGGCCGCAGCAGGAGCGCACGCTCAGGACCAACGTCTCCGAGCAGTGCCAGGCCGCGATGATCGAGCTTCACGGGCAGGAGGCGTGGGACCGCGCCGTCGAACTGCGGGCCGCGAATGCCGCGGCCGAGGCGGAGGACGAAGACGTCGAGTTGACAGAAGAGCAGATCGCCGAGGCCTTCGAACGTGCGCGCGACGCGGTCGCGCCGATCGGCACGGGCGTGACAGCGATCTTCGTCATCCTCGCCCTGATCCTCGCAGTCGCCCGCGGCGTCTCGCCAAGTTCCGACCCCGTGCCGCTGATCGTGGGGGGGGCAGGCGTGGCGCTGGCCTTCATCTTCGACCTCCTGTTCATCTCGCCCCTGACGAGTCCCGGGGCGACCTTCCTGATCCTCGCGATCCCGACCATCCTCGCCCTCTACGGCGCCCGCGAGGCGATGGTGCGCATGTCGCGCAACGACCTGTTGCGCGTGGTCTTCCCGCCGCTCATCCTGATCGTGGCCGTGCTTGGTTCGATCCTCGGCGGCATCACCAACCCCACGCCGGCGGCTGCCCTCGGCGCCGCAGGTGCCATCATGCTGGCGGCGTATCGCAAGCTGAAGGAGGAAAATGGCAAGTCGAAGATCGTGATCTGGGCAAGCTTCGCCATCGTGATCATGATCCTTCTGGGCGTGAACTTCGACCTGCGCATCACGCGCGATGTGGTGCCGTTCGAGGACTGGGCGGCTTACGTGCTGGCCCAACTCGCCTACCACTTCGCCTTCTTCGGTCTGCTCTTCTCGTGCTGGGTGCTCTACCGGACCTCGATCCTGAGCCCGGTGGTGCGGGAGACGGCGAAGGTCACCTCGATGGTCTTCACCATCCTG
>CAZUVG010000617.1:0-1811 GCA_964623765.1 uncultured Roseicyclus sp. | reverse complement strand
CCGCCGCGCAGCACGATCGCGTCGCGCGCGGGGTCTGCGTGCCAGCGGCCCAGGTCGTATGAGGGATCCCCCGCGCCATGGGTCTGGCGCAGATGGTAGACCTGGTCCGGCCACAGATCGAGATGCCACGCAAGGCCAGGCCCCGAGGCCAGGGGAGTCGTGCCGGTGAACGTCGCAGGCAGCGTCAGACCTGGCGCCGTGTGCACCCGGCCCGTGCGGCCGCGCCGCGTCGAGACGGGGCGCAGGATGACCTCGACCCGTGTCGGGGCATCACGGGTGATCACCGCGGCGTGGGTGTCCGTCGTCATCAGAAGCCGGTCGCCCAGGCTGACGCGCGCCCGGACGGAATAGGTGTGGCGCCTGTCGATCGAGGCCGGATCGAAGCCCAGCGAGAAGCGATAGGGTGGAGCGCCGAGGTTCGTCCGAGTGTCGGTGGCGATCACCAGAGCGGGCGCATCGGCCACCGACACGTCTTCCAGCGTCACCTTCAGAACCGCGCCGGGCGGCAGTTCGACGTGATCGGCATGGGTCACAGTGCCCGTGACTGTGCCCGTGACGCGCCCTTCCTCCGCTGCAGACGGGCCGGCCGGGGCGATCTGTGCAAGGGCAAGCGCGGCCACGAAGAGCATTGTCTTCGCGGCGAGGGTCTCCAATCTGCCGGGGCGCATGCGTCAGGCCGAAAGAATGCGGGACTTCTGGGCGGCGAACTCTTCCTCGGTCAGAACGCCCTTTTCCTTCAATTCCGCCAGCTTCGCCAGCTCGTCCGCGGGCGAGACCTGAGCCACCGACCGGATGTAGTCGCGGCGTGCGTCTTCGATGCGCGCCATCGCGTCGGCCGCGTTCTCCTGCATCCGGTCGCCACGGGCGATGATATAGACCAGAACGCCCAGCCAGGGGATGATGATCACGAAGCCGACCCAAAGCGCCTTGGCGATGCCGCTCATGTCCGTCGAGCGAAAGATGTCGGCGACCACGGAAATCAATACCCAGATCCAGGCGACGAGCAAGAAAAGCAAGAAGATCGACCAGATAACGTCGAAGAAACCGATACTTTCTTCCATGGAGTTTCCTTTACGGTTCTGCCGGCGGACATCGCCGGGTGCCATCTGAAGGCGGAAGGTCGAGGTCCGCCGGGTGGTTCACGGCCTGCGACCGACATGCGAACGGTCCGGCCGCGGCGAAGAGGTCACGCGCACAGTTCAGGGAACTGGCCGGCAGCGCGCGCCCCACCGGGCTCCCAGCCGTCTCAGCCGCGCTTGCCCAGGACCTGCCCGACGATCGCTGTCAGCGCCCCGCCGCCGACGGCGCCGCCGGCCAGCTGACCGATCAACGCTCCGATATCCAGTCCGCCCGCAGCCGCGACGCCCGGATCGGCCGCTCCGCCCAGGAGCGCACCGACCAGCGAGCCGCCTGCCACGCCGCCCACGGCGCCGGACAGAAGCTTCGGCAAAAGCGCCATGCCGGCGGTCTTGACCACCTGGCCCGCTACGCCGCCACCGGCGATGCCGGCGACCGCCTGCGCGACGAGTGCCACAATTCCTTCCATCGATGTCTCCTTTCGGCGGGACCGCCTTGACGGGTCTTTACCCGAGTATGTGCCTATCGCGAAAACGCCCTCTGCGCGCCCGGTGCGCTCCATGAGGGCCGGACATCGGCACGCGTTCGGCGTACGGTGTCTGCCTTTTCCTTGGCCGAGCCGGTGTTGTCCAATGCAGAGTTCCGACCTTGTGATGCGCTACGGGCATGAAGCCCTGTCCGGCGCGATGAGGGTTTCAGGTCACGGGGGCAGCGGATGAACCGAAGAGCGTGTC
>CAZUVG010000616.1:0-1829 GCA_964623765.1 uncultured Roseicyclus sp. | reverse complement strand
GATGGCGGCGACGGCGAACAGGATGAAGGGCAGGGTGCCCCAGAAACTTTCCAGCATCTCGGTCAGCGACGGGCCCACGGCGGGCCGGTCGAAGATCGCGAGGACGACGACAATGGCGATCCCCGTCAGGAAAACCTTGTCGATCCGTGACCACAACGCTCTCGGCGCCATGGGGGATTGCGTGATGTCAGCCATGTGGCACCTCCGTTTCCTGCCCGACCCGATCGGCGCAGCATTCGTCCACGAGGAACCGCGACAGCCCCTCGACCTGTTCATGATCGACAGAACACAGGATCCGCCGCCCGTCGCGTACCTGCCGCACCAGCCCGGCCGAAACCAGCTGCTTGAGGTGATGCGTCAGCACCGATCCGGTGACCGCGACATCCTCGCCCAGCTGCCCGATCGGCAACCCGTCGGGCCCGGCGCGCACAAGCCGGCGCAGGATCGAAAGACGTTGTTCGGAGCCGAGCGCGGCAAAGGCCGTCGCGGCAAAAGTGAGGGCGGGGGTATCCGGTGTCTGTTTCATTGTTCTATATTTATAGAACTAACGAATACATGTCCAGTCTCGATTTGTGCTCGACCGGCCCGCCTTCTTCTTGGCCGAAATACTCCCGCCTGTCTGTTTGATCTGTTCTAGGGTCTGGGCCGGCGGCGACCCCGTATTCCCGCCTGGGACATATCCCGTCCTCCGGAGAGGGGCGCCGCCGGTTGGCCTGACCAGCCTGAACAGTTGCATGGGAGGGCGCGCGCGCCGATCCCGAAGACATGGACAGGATTTCAGCATGACACGGAACTTCATCGGCGTCGATCTTTCGAAAGACTGGATCGACATCCACGACCCACGCCGCGGCGCGGGTCGGATCGACAACGCGGCGGCGGCGCTCGGGCGGTTCGGGGCGGCCTCGGGCCGGACGACCACCTGGTCTTCGAGGCGACGAGCGGCTGCGACGGCCTGCTGATCGCGGCGGCGGCGTCGGTCGGGGTGGCGCAGACCCGGCTCAACCCGCTGCATGTCTGGCATTTCGCGCGGTCTCTGAACCGGGCCAAGACCGACCGGCTCGACGCCCGGACGCTGGCGCGGTTCGGGGCAGAGCGGCAGCCCGAGCCCGACCCGCCCGCCTGTCCGGCGCGGGCCGCGCTGGGCCGCCTGGTGAAGCGGCGCGACCAGCTCAAGCGCATGGAGACGCAGGAAAAGAACCGCCTGGCGGAGGCCGGGGACGCGGTCGTCCGCCAGGATATCCTGACCAGCCTCGCCGCGCTTGGCGAGCGGATCGCACGGATCGACGGACGGATCCGCGACGCCCTCGCGGCCGATCCCGCGCTGTCGAAGCAGGCGGCGCTGCTGCAGAGCATTCCCGGCTTCGGCGCGATGACGGCGGCGGGGCTTCTGGCGCATCTTCCCGAGCTCGGGCAGTGCGACCGGCGGGCCATCGCCAGCCTCGGCGGGCTGGCGCCACGGGCGCGCGACAGCGGAAAGTGGCGCGGCGCGCGGCGGGCCGGCGACGGCAGGCGCCAGGTGACGCGGACGCTCTACATGGCGGCGCTGTCGACGCTCAGGCGCAATAGCCCCCTGGGCGGCGCCGCAGACCGTCTGCGCGCGGCGGGCAAGCCGGGAAAGGTCGTGGTCATCGCCATGGCCCGAAAGCTCCTCACAATCGCAAACGCCGTCATCAGGGACGGACAACCCTTCGACGAAAACAAAATCCCCAGAGCGCAATAAACACAGTTGCCGGAGGCGGCCCCGGCGCAAACCCGCCCGCCCGTCGGACCCGCCACGCGCCCGCCGCCAAGATCCCGCGGCAGCACGCGCCGAGGAGGGCCCCGCCGGG
>CAZUVG010000615.1:0-1830 GCA_964623765.1 uncultured Roseicyclus sp. | reverse complement strand
GAGGGGCAGCGGCTGGAAAGCACGCGCGTCACCTCGAGCACCGAGGGCGTGCCCATCCCGTGGATGGCCGGTCGCATGCGCCTGGGCGGGAACGTGATATGGGCGACGGATTTCCGCGAGGAGGCTGTGACCACCACCCAGGGCGGCGGCAAGGGCGGCGGCCCGACGGTCAGCACGACGGAATACAAGTATTACGCCAGCTTCGCCGTGGCGATCTGCGAGGGCCCTGTGACCGGGATCGGCCGCGTGTGGGCCGACGGCAATCTCCTGGATGCAGAAGACATCGACTGGCGCTGGTATCCCGGCGACGAGACGCAAGAGCCGGACCCGCTCATCCAGTCGAAGATGGGCGCCGACGCCACGCCGGCCTATCGCGGCGTGGCCTACGCGGTGTTCGAGGATCTGCCGCTCGCGGAGTTCGGCAACCGCCTGCCGCAGCTCACCTTCGAGGTGTTCCGGCCGCTGACCGAGCCCGGCACGGTCGAGGCGGACCTGCGTGCGGTGTGCATGATCCCCGGCTCGGGCGAGTTCGCCTACGCCACCACGGTCATCCGTGACGGGTCAGGCGGCGAGACCAAGGCCCTGAATGCCCACGCGACGGCGGAAAAGTCGGACTTCGAGGAGGCGCTCGACCGGCTTCTGGCGACTGCCCCGAACCTCGAGAGCGTGTCGCTGGTGGTCAGCTGGTTCGGCACGGACCTGCGCGTGGGCGAGTGCGAGCTTAAGCCGGGCGTCGAGCTGGCCCAGCGGACGACGTCGCCGGTGTCCTGGTCGGTCAACGGGCTGACCCGCGCACAGGCGCACCTGGTCTCGACGGACGCTCTCGACCGGCCCAACTATGGCGGCTCGCCGTCGGACGCCTCGGTCGTGGAGGCCATTCAGGCGCTCAAGGCGCGCGGCCTGCGCGTGACCTTCTACCCCTTCATCCTGATGGACGTGCCGCCCGACAACACCCTGCCGGACCCGTATTCCGACAACGCCGCGAGCGTGGGCCAGCCGGCCTTCCCGTGGCGCGGGCGGATGACATGCTCGCCCGCGGCGGGCTACGCCGGGTCGGTGGACAAGACGGCCGCCGCGGCGACGCAGGTCGAGGCGCTGTTCGGCACGGCCGCGCCGGGCGACTTCGCGGTGAGCGGCACCAGCGTGTCCTTCACCGGCACCGCGGGCGAGTGGTCGATCCGCCGGATGATCCTGCACTATGCCCATCTTTGCGCGGCGGCCGGTGGCGTCGACGCTTTCCTGATCGGGACGGAAATGCGCGGGCTGACCACGATCCGCTCGGGCACCGCGACCTTCCCTGCAGTGGCCGAGTATGTCGCCCTGGCCGCCGACGCGCGCGCGATCCTCGGCGCATCGGTCGCCATCAGCTACGCGGCGGACTGGTCGGAGTATTTCGGTCACCAGCCGGGAGATGGCACGGGCGACGTGTTCTTCCACCTCGACCCCCTGTGGTCGGACGACGAAATCGACTTCATCGGGATCGACAACTACATGCCGCTGTCCGATTGGCGCGACGGTTTCGAGCATGCTGACGCCGCGGCCGGCGCGGTCTCGATCTACGACCAGCCGTATCTGCGCGGCAACGTCGAGGGCGGCGAGGGCTTCGACTGGTTCTATGCCAGCGCGGCGGATCGGAAGGCGCAGGCGCGGACGACGATCGCGGATGGCGCGACGGCGTGGCAGGCACCGGGGTTTCTGTTCAAGGAACCGGGGCCAAACCTGCTTGGGAGCTGGCTCGATGCGGCGTTTCGGGACAACACGGCGCTTCTCGTGGGGCGCGTGACGCTGCCTGCAAGCCCATCGGATGCGCTGATGCTCGAGCTCGGCGGG
>CAZUVG010000614.1:0-1837 GCA_964623765.1 uncultured Roseicyclus sp. | reverse complement strand
ATGTTCTGGACGCCCGTGTGACTGGCCGCGTCCATCTCCATCACGTCCACGTGCCGCCCCTCGGCGATGGCCTTGCAGTTGTCGCAGACGCCGCAGGGATCGGTCGTGGGGCCGCCCGTTCCGTCCGGGCCGGTGCAGTTCAGCCCCTTGGCGATGATCCGGGCCGTGGTCGTCTTGCCCGTCCCGCGGATGCCCGTCAGCATGAAGGCCTGCGCGATCCGGTCGGCGGCGAAGGCGTTCTTCAGTGTGCGCACCATCGCGTCCTGGCCGATCAGGTCGGCGAAGGTTTGCGGGCGGTATTTACGCGCCAGAACCTGGTAGCCGCTGTCTGGTGTCTCGCTCATGCCTGCTTGGGTCCGGTGCCGTTCGGGGGGAGATTGCACGGAGGTTATGCAACCTGGTGGGCGAGGTCCATGGCTGCCGCCCGCCCACCGCGGCAGGGCACCAGAGAATTGCCCCAAGGCCGGCGGAGGCCAGTGCGAAAGCGCCCGTGGTGATCCTCGTCATCAAGGTGGCCGTGCAGGGATCAGCGCACTTCGCCTCCTAGCGGCGCAAAGCCTGGCGCTGGGCAGCGAGAAGGATGCACACTGCCACGACGCCCGCGGGCCTGCCCCCTGAATCCGGTCCCCGGAGGGCGCGCGTCGGCCGGGAACATGCGATTCTCGGCCCGGCCCCGCGGTCCGTGCAAGCTACTGTTTGTCCGTCATGGGCAAGCGCCTAGACTGTGCATCCGGCGAGACAACGCGTGAAGGGCCATCCGGCACCCTCCGCCCGTCTCCCGAGAAAGGGAAGGCCTTGGCGGAAGAGCATCGACCACCCAAGGCGCTCGTCGTGGCGATGGGCGGGTTCGTGGCCATCATGTCGGCGGCGGCGCTGGGATTCTGGAGCACGGCGCTTGTCGTCCAGGGCGGCATCCGCGGCGTGATCGGCGGCATCGGTCCCGGCGCGACAAGCCTGTTCGGGGCGCTCCACCTGCCGGCGGCCGTCGCGGGCCTTCTGCTGTGGCAATGGCGGCGAAGGGGGATGCCGCCGCTGCCGCGCGTGGCGCTCGAGGCGGCGACGATCTACTTCTGGGCGGCCGTGCTCGTGGGCCTCCTCTTCAACGCGATCGCTGCGGGTCTGCTCGGCGCCATCTCCTGACGAAGGGGAACCGCGGGGGCAGGATGCGGCGTTGGACGGACAAGGGGACGTCCAAGGCAGGAGAAGATGCCGTGCAGGAACATCGTCCGCCGAACTGGCTCGTCGTCGCGCTGGAGGCGTTCTTCTGGACCATCGCGGCTTCGGCGTTGACCTTCTGGGTCCTGTCGCTCGCCTGGCCCGGCGGTCCGGCCAAGCTGATCCTCGCGCTTGGTGCGGGAGCGGGCGCTTTCTTCGTCACCATGCACGTCCCGGCCGCGATCACCGGCGTCCTGCTTTGGCACTGGTGCAAGCCGAAGATGCCGCCGCGCCGACGCGTGCTGCACGAGACTGCCACCGCCTATTTCGGTTCGGCGGTCGCGGTCTCGCTGGTCGGCAACTTCGCCTCGATGGTCGTGCTGGAGGCAACGCTCTGAACGGATCGACGCGCTCGCACGCCACGGTCGACAGCGCCAGATCTGGATCAATGTCACTGCCCGCGACTTGTATGGCATGGCGCCGGCATTCTGGGCCGGGGCGGTCGTCCTGTCGAACTTGGCACTGGTCGCTTTCATCCGGGCGTGGAGAGCCCCGCCGCCGCGCGACAGCGGTCGTTCTCTGATCCCGAACAAGGAAAGGCGCCGCGCGGGGGGCGGCGCCTGATCGGGGTGAGAGGCTGGACAACGACCCAAGCGGGGCTCGTTACGGCTGCTTCCTTCCG
>CAZUVG010000613.1:0-1841 GCA_964623765.1 uncultured Roseicyclus sp. | reverse complement strand
GTCTGCGAGATCATTGCCCCGGAGGGAAAGATGCGGGGGCCGGGCAGCGCCCCCCGGTCGATGGCGAGTTTCAGCCCGAAGGCCGGTCCGCCGGTGTCGCGCACCGTGGTGAAGCCGCGCATCAGCGTCGCGCCCGCCTCCTGCCCCGCGACGAGGTGCACGAAGGCGATGTCCTGCGTCAGCGCAGCGATCTGGCTGACGCTGACGAGCGTCGCGTGCCAGGACGGGATTCGGCAAAGCTCTTCCCGCGCGCCGGCTCTCGCGAAAAGGTCAACGATTCATCGATGATTTGGCCATATGCCGGGCTGCCCGCCGGGGAAACGGCCCGAAGCGGTTCGCCTTCGTCCAGCCAAGACCGGCGGTGCCGCGTGGTCGCGAATTGACACTTCTCGGCGTGATTGGCGCGGTTGCGGATCAGCGGCCCCTTATCGTGACGGCGAACTGCCGCTGCGCCCCGGGCGGCGGCTGCGGGAAGGGAACCGCGCGCCGGACGTGGGACAGGGCCAGCCGGTCGAAGGACGGGTCGCCCGAGCTTCGCGCAACGTCGAGTGCCGCGAGCCCCCCGCCCGACGCAACGGTGAAGGAGACGACGGCGGCACCCCTCATGCGCGTTTCGGGGCGGGGCAGCTGGGCGAGATGGCGGTTGACCTCCTGCGGGTACCGTGCCGCGGCGTGCCCGTCCGAGGCGCCCTGTGCCGCACCCTCCTGCGCAGCGCGTGCCGCATCGCCGTTCGCCTGGCCCGACGGTGCGCCGGTGCGGGTCGTCCGCGCGGCGTTGCCCGCCGTGGCGGCGGGCGGCTCAGCAGCGGGGCGCCGCGGCAAGGGGCGCGGAGTATCGGCGTCCGGCGCCCGCGCCAGCGGCACGGCGCGGCCCACGACGCGTGACGGTGGCGCCTGCGCAGCACGCTCTGCCCGGCGTGCCTGCAGCGGCGCGCGCGGCGCCGCGGCGACCGACGGAGGGGCCTCGACCGTGCGCGGCGCGCCGGGCGCAGCGGGGGGACTGGCCGGGATCTGCCACGGCTCAGACCGAAGCGGGGTTGTCCTGCCATACCCCTCCGAGGCTTCGAGCACTGCAGGCAGGCTCTCCGCCGCGGCGCTTGCCCCCGTCTGCGCCGGCGCCGGATCCGCCGTCTCGGCGGTACGGGCGGGCCGCGCCGGCGTGGCGGCCAAAGGGACGGCCGGCGCGGCCTGGGAACGGGCCGTCTCTGCGACCGGGGAGGTGGCATCGGGCGAACGGGCCGCGATCGTGCCGGCCGCGGCATCCTCGAAGCCGTCGCCGATCATCGCGACCTGCACCGCGCCGCCGCCGAGACGCTCTGACGGCCCCGGCGAGACCAGCGCGAGCCCCGCCGCATGCAACCCGACCGAGCCCGCGCCGGCCAGCACTGCAGCCGCCACCCGGCCCTTCATTCCATTCCCCGCTCGGTCACGATGCGCACCTCGCGCGCCCCGGCTTCCCTCAGCGCCACGGCGATGCCGACGAGATCGCGCGCGGGCAGGTCGCGGTCCGGCACGATCCTGAGGATCTCCGCCCCGGAGCCTGCAGCCAGCCGCGCGGCATGGAAGGCATCCGGTGTCGTCTGGGACCCGCGATAGAACATCCGGCCGTCCGCAAGAACGACCGCCGCGTCGGGTGGCGGGCTCGCCTCGAGCCGCGCGGCCTCGGGCAGTCGCACCCTGCCGTCGAGCGGCGGCGCCAGCGCGGCGGCGGCGAGGAAGAAGACGAGCAGAAGAAAGACGATGTTGACGAGCGCCACCATCGGCTCGGCCTTCCTGCGGTGGAGGGCAGGGTAAAGGTCACGGGATTCAGTGGACCGCAGTCCACATAGTCATTCGCCCCG
>CAZUVG010000612.1:0-1844 GCA_964623765.1 uncultured Roseicyclus sp. | reverse complement strand
GACCCGCGCCTCGTCGCCGCTGGAGGCGCCCGAGTACGCCCCTGACGTAGACCTCACGGCCGCCGGGCGGGCTCAAGCCGCCCTCGTGGTCTGGACGGCCTCAATGGGCGGAGACGCGCCCACGGCCGACCCTGACGCCATCACCGCCATCTTCGGACCGGCCACGGAGCGGGCCAAGGACCACCTCGCGCTCATGGGGCTGACGCGGGTGGAAGACGACGAGCCTTTGCTATGACCTTCGCCCACGGCACCGACTACCGCTGGACGATCGCCAATCGCGACACGCTGTGGTGGCACCTGCCCTTCGCCGCGGACTACGCGCGCGAGGCCGAGCTGCTTCGCCTCTACAGCTTCGCCCTGACGACGCGGGCGGGCGAGACGCGGGGCTTCACGATCCCGGCCGGATACCGCTGGAACGGCGCCTCCGCAGGCCACCTGTGGGGCCGTGACGACCCGCGCGTCATGCGCGCCAGCCTGATCCACGACTGGCTCTACGACACCCGCCCCGCCGGCATCACCCGGCGGGACGCCGACCGCGCGTTCTTCCGCGCCCTGAAGGAGGACGGCGCCCCGCGCGCTTTTCGCATCGGCGCCCACCTGTTCGCCCGCCTCGGCCCGTTCGCGTGGGCCTGGAACAACGGCATCACCTAGACAACCTAGACAGGAGGCCACCATGGCCGACGACCCGAAGGTCGAGAAGCTCTGGCAGGGCATCTCGGCAGAGCGACGCGCTGCGATCATGGCCTCGCCCACGCCGTGGCTCGAGTACGCCCGGGAGCGCATCGGCGTCACCGAGATCCCCGGGCCGGAGTCGCACTGGCTCATCCTCGCCATGGCCGACGCCATCGGCCTCGACTGGTATCGCGACGACGACACGCCGTGGTGCATGGTCTTCGTCTACGGTTGCCTCGCGGCGGTCGGGCTGAAGGTCCGCGCCTCCGCCCTCGCCCAGAACGCCCGCGACTACGGCACGCCGCTCGCCTATCCGGTCCGGGGCTCCATCGGCGTGGTGCCGCGCGGCTCGAAAGGCTGGCAGGGCCACGTCTTCTTCGTCGACTCCGCGGGCGGCAGCGCGCTGCGGACCATCGACGGCAACAGCGACAACCGCGTCCGCATCGCCACCCAGCGGGCGAGCGCGATATTCGGGGACGGCAACCGCTGGCCGCCCGGCGCCGAGATGACGCCGGAAGCGAAGCTCGCCGCCGCCGAGTACCGGGGCGAGACGGCCAGTTACGGCGCGCGCACCTTGCGGCTGCATGACGAGGGCCCGGACGTCACCGCCCTGCAGCACGCACTGACGCGCGTCGGCGCCCGGCCCGCGCTTCAGGGCCTCGGCACCTTCGGCCCGAAGACGCTGGAGGCGGTCAGAGACTTCCAGCGCGGCCAAGGCCTCGTCGTGGACGGCATCGTGGGAGACGCGACCGCCGGAGCACTGGCCGCCGCGGACATCGAAGCGGAGCGCCGGAGGGACAGGCGCGAGGCCGCGAAACCTGCCGCTGCCGGCGGGGCTGCTGCGGGCGCTGCCGCTGCCGGCGGGGCGGCGGCCGTCCTGTCCGAGGCGAGCGGCATCGCCCGGGTGCTGTCCGATCTCACGGTCCAGGTGGAGAGCCTGCTGGCCGGGGTCGACGGCGCCGTGTTGATCGGGCTCACCGGCGCGCTCCTGATCGGCGGCGCGGCGTGGCTCGTCTGGTCGCGCTGGAAGCGCCGGGAGGCCGCACCGTGAACCCGATCGCACTGCTTCGGCTTATCGACCCGCGCCTGCTTGCGGCCGGGCTTGGTCTGCTCGGTCTGGCCGCCCTCGCCTGGGCCATCCACGACGCCGGCGGCGACAGCCGCGAGCGCGC
>CAZUVG010000611.1:0-1847 GCA_964623765.1 uncultured Roseicyclus sp. | reverse complement strand
CCAATTGGCCGGGCGGTGCGCGGATCGCCGTGCAGATCGTGCTGAACTACGAGGAGGGTGGCGAGAACAACATCCTCCACGGCGACGCGGCCTCGGAGGCATTCCTGTCGGAGATCGTGGGCGCCCAGCCATGGCCGGGGCAGCGGCACTGGAACATGGAATCGATCTACGAATACGGCGCCCGCGCCGGCTTCTGGCGGCTGCATGCCATGCTGAAGGATCTGCCCGTGACGGTCTACGGCGTCGCCACGGCGCTCGCCCGCGCGCCGGAGCAGGTCGCGGCGATGAAGGCCGCGGGATGGGAGATTGCCTCCCACGGGCTCAAGTGGATCGATTACAAGGACTTCTCCCGGGAAGAGGAGCGCGCGCACATGGACGAGGCGATCCGCCTCCACGCCGAGGTCGTGGGCGAACGCCCCCGCGGCTGGTATACGGGGCGCTGCTCGGTCGACACGGTGCGCCTCGCCGCGGAAGAGGGTGGCTTCGCCTACGTGGCCGACGCCTATGCCGACGAGTTGCCCTACTGGCTGCGCTTCGGTGACCGGGACCAGCTCATCGTGCCCTACACGCTCGATGCCAACGACATGCGTTTCGCCACGCCCCAGGGTTTCAACGCGGGCGACCAGTTCGAGGCCTACCTGCGCGACAGTTTCGACACGCTCTACGCCGAGGGGGAGGCGGGCGCGCCGAAGATGCTGTCGATCGGCCTCCACTGCCGTCTCGTCGGTCGCCCGGGGCGGGCCGCCGCCCTGAAGCGGGCGCTCGACCACATGGCCCGCCACGAGGATGTCTGGTTCGCCACGCGCCTCCAGATCGCCCGGCACTGGGCCGCCCAACACCCGCCTTCTCGCACGGAACGCCCGTCCGAAATGGGCCGCGACGCCTTTGTCGCAGCCTTCGGCGGCATCTTCGAGCATTCGCCCTGGATCGCCGAACGCGCCTTCGAGCTCGAACTCGGCCCCACCCACGACACGGCCCGCGGAATCCATTCCGCGCTCGCCCGTGTCTTCCGGACTGCCTCCGGCAAGGAGCGCCTCGGCGTCCTGCGCGCCCACCCCGATCTCGCCGGCAAGCTGGCCGCGGCGAAGCGGCTGACGCCCGAGAGCACGTCGGAACAGGCCTCCGCCGGCCTCGACGCGCTGACCGATGCAGAACGCGCCGAATTCACGCGCCTCAATGACGCCTACACGGCGAAGTTCGGCTTTCCCTTCATCATCGCCGTGCGTGACCACGACAAGCCGTCGATCCTCGGCGCCTTCCGCCGTCGCCTCGACCAGTCCCGCGAGACCGAGTTCGCCGAGGCCTGCGCCCAGGTCGAGCGCATCGCCGAGCTGCGCCTTCTGGACAGGCTCGGATGACCCGCGAGATCGTCGTCGTCCCCCTGGAGGCCGAGGCTTTTGCCCCCTTCGGCGAGGTCATCGAGGCCGTGGGCACGCCCGACCGGGTCATCAACCGGGGCCTCTGCGGACGCTTCCACGACCTCGCCACGCTCGATATCGTGGAGGGGCGCGCGGGGATCAGCCTCTTTCGCCCCGAGGCCCGCGCGCTGCCCTATCGGCTCGAGATGGTCGAGCGTCATCCGCTGGGATCGCAGGCCTTCCTGCCCATGACACCCGATCCCTTCCTGGTCGTTGCAGCCCCCGATGAAGGCGGTGCGCCCGGGCGACCCCGTGCCTTCATCACCGCCCCGGGCCAGGGGATCAACTTCGCCCGCAATACCTGGCACGGCGTGCTCACGCCGCTCGCGCAAGGCACGCTCTTCGCCGTGATCGACCGGATCGGGCCGAGCGCCAACCTCGAGGAGCACTGGTTCGAGACGCCCTGGACCGTGATGCGCAGCGGCTAGA
>CAZUVG010000610.1:0-1865 GCA_964623765.1 uncultured Roseicyclus sp. | reverse complement strand
GACCTCCTTCTGACCATCGAGGCGATGAAGATGGAGACGGGCCTGCATGCCGAGCGGGACGCGGTGGTGAAGGCCGTCCACGTCTCGGCCGGCGGGCAGATCGACGCCAAGGATCTTCTGGTCGAATTCGAGGCGTGAGCCGCAGGTTTCTGCCCCGCCCCCGCCCATTTGATGCCCAAAAATGCCGATAGACTGGCGTCATTGGGTTAAATCGGGATTCATATCCGATGTCGTTCAGGGAATTCTTCACCTCCGAATCGGGTGCCGTCGCGACGGACTGGGTCGTGCTGACGGCCGGGATCACGGGACTTGGGATTGCGACCTCGGGCGTCGTGACCGGCGGGATCGGGGACGTATCCGGCGACATCGCCGCGACCCTCTCGGGCGTCGAGATCATGGATGCCTTCCCCGAACCTTTCGAGGCAGTACAGCTCGCCGCGACGGACTTCGCAGGCGGTCTCCGCGGCGCATGGTCCGGCGGGCTGGTGGGGGACGCGGGCGGACAGCTCGGCGAACTGCTGATGGTCGGCCAGGGCGCGAGCCTTGCGGAACTGGCCCTCGACGTGCCCGCGGGCGCCGCTCAGGCGGTTTTCACCTTCGACTTGATCGGCGGGGACAGCATCGACCGGGAGCCGGCTACCATCATGATCAACGACACGCCGGTGTCGGTCGCCACCGGCGATTTCGGCCAGATCTCCTTCGCCAATGCCAACGTCCCCGGGATCAGCGTCACGACCGACGTGCGCAGCCAGGGCAGCCAGCTCGGCGGCAACGGGACGGAGGGCTGGAACGAGTCGATCACCACGGTCAGCATCACCGTGGACGATCCGGGCGACAGCGTCACGCTCGGCGTGCAATCCGCCACCGACCAGGCCATGTCGGACGAGTTCTACGGCATCGACAACGTGGTGGCAGAGGCCCGCTGAACCGGCCCGCCCGCCGGGGCCATCGTTTCCGTTCCGACCCCGAGGCGCCATCGCGGCGAACCCTTCGCGTCACGTCATCGCCTCATTCGACTGCCAGCCTCAGGAGCAATGGGGGCGGTCAGGGTCGAAATGGATCTGTCCGTGTTGCGGGAATTCCTGTCAGACGAGTCCGGCGCCGTCGCGACCGACTGGGTGGTTCTGACGGCTATGGTGACGGGGCTCGGCGTGGCCACGGCAGCCGTGGTTTCGGGCGGCCTGCAGTCGGCATCGGAGCAGACGACGGACACGCTCGCCTCGGTCTCGATCCAGACCCGCTTCGCCGACGGCGGGCTGGCGGTGGCGGCCATCGGCGAATGGGTGGGCGGCACCCTCGTCGCCGTGCCGGGATTTGGCGAGGTCCAGCAGATCGGCCCGGGCGAACTGGCCGAGATGACGCTCTCCGTCCCCCCCGGCGCATCCTCCGCGACGCTCACCTTCGACCTGATCGGGGTCGACGACCTGAGCGGCGTGCCCGCAACCATCGCGATCGGCGGCCAGGAGGTCGCGGTCTATTCCGATAACCACGGCAACATCACCACGAGCACCCCCGGCGGCGACGGCATCTCTGTCAGCGTCAACCAGCTTTACTCGAACAGCCACGAGGGCGGCGGCAGCCACGGCGCCGACAGCCGCGCCACCTACACCATCACCATCGACAACCCCGGCGAGACGGTCACGCTCGGCGTGCAATCCGGCTCCGACCGCCCGATTTCCGAGGAATACTACGCCGTCCAGGGCGTGAACCTGGCCGCCAGCTGAGGCGCCGCAACGGGCCGCGGGGCGCTAAATTTCCTCTTGCAGCCCCGAACGCGTCGGCCTAAACACCGCCCTCACAGAGAGCGGGTGTAGCTCAGGGGTAGAGCATTACCTTGCCAAGGTAAGGGTCGTGAGTTCGAATCT
>CAZUVG010000609.1:0-1867 GCA_964623765.1 uncultured Roseicyclus sp. | reverse complement strand
ATCGGCGGTCGCGGTGAAGGCGGCAAGCGGAACTCCGAGGGCGCGGCGCAGCGCCCCGATCCGCAGATAATCGGGTCGGAAATCATGGCCCCACTGACTCACGCAATGCGCCTCGTCCACGGCGATGAGCGAGACGCCCGCACGGCGCAGCATCCGCTCGGTGCCGGAGGAGGCGAGCCGTTCCGGCGCCATGTAGAGAAGCTTCAGCCGACCCTCCTCGAGCGCCTGCCAGACCTCCTCCGTCTCCTCCGGCGTGTTGCCGGAGGTCAGCGCACCCGCGGTGACGCCCGCCTCCCGCAGGCCGCGCACCTGGTCGCGCATCAGCGCGATGAGCGGAGATATGACCACCGTCACCCCCTCCCGCATCAGGGCGGGAAGCTGGAAGCAGAGCGACTTGCCCCCGCCCGTCGGCATGATGGCGAGCACGTTGCGCCCCGCCGCCACTGCGCCGACGATCTCGCGCTGCCCGGGCCGGAAGTCCTCGAAGCCGAAAACGGAGGAGAGGAGCGCCGAGGGGTCCGGGCGGGTCTCAAGCATCGGGGGGTGCCTGTCGGGTTTTGTTCGATTTTCGCTCGATTGGTCCTGAAGGTCCCACATTGAGGAATCGTAAACAAGACCTGCGAAACCTTCGGCGCGGCTTTCAGCCCTCCGGGCCCAGCGGCCCCACCTGCCCGAGCGGCGAGGCCACCGGTTCGGCCACGAGCCCGCCGAAGCGGGCCGCGCCGACCCGCACAGGACGCCCGTCAAGGAGGCCGAGGTAGCCCTCCGCCTCGCGGAACTCCGCCTCGCCCGCGCGCCGCCAGGAGAATCCGCCCGAGACGGTGGTGTTGGCGAACTCGAGCCGCCGCCCCTCGGCATCGGTGATACGCTCGCGGCACAGGGCGCAGATATACCACGGATAGCGCGTCATGGCGGGAAGCGACGTGCCGCAGGCCGGGCAATGGTGCGAACGGCTCACCCCCCGCCGGGCTCCGGCGCCCGCAGGATCGTGATGCGCGTGCCGCCGTAACTCCGCGCCTCGAGCGTCTCGAAGCCCGGGGGCGGGCATGGGGCGCCCGACTCCTCCCAGACGATCGTCGCCCCGGGCGCGATCCAGCCGCCCGCCATGGCGCTCTCCAGCGCCTTCTCGCCGAGCCTCTTGCCGTAGGGCGGGTCGAGGAAGACGAGGTCGCAGGGCCTGCCCCGGTGCTCGCCCAGCCGGGTCGCGTCGCGGCGAAAGACCTTGGTGGCACCTTGGGCGTCGCAGCGCCCGACGTTGTCCCGCAGCAACGCGCGCGCGGCCCCGCCGTCGTCGACGAAGGTGACATGGGCCGCCCCGCGCGACAGCGCCTCCAGCCCCAACGCCCCGGTTCCGGCGAAGAGATCGAGGACGCGCGCCCCGGGCACCGGGTCGCCGTGGCGGCCGTTCTGAAGAAGATTGAAAAGGTTCTCGCGCACGCGGTCCGAGGTGGGCCGAAGGTGGGCCGCCGCATCGCCCGCGCCGACCTCCGCCAGCGTCCGGCCGCGCCAGCGTCCCGCGACGATCCTCATGCCCGAAGAAGGCTCTTGAGATCGGTCTCCGGGTCCGCGACGGCTGCCGGATCGGGCGAGCGTCCCGCCTCGATCAGCCGCTTGCCGACCATGTAGGCGCGGGGATCGTTCATCGCGTCGACCGACAGGAGCGTCGGGCCGTCGAAATACCAGTGGGACCGGCCCGCCGCCGTTTCCCGCACGACGATCTCGCGATAGCCCGCGTTGAGCCCCGCGATCCGGAGCTTCACGTCGTACTGGTCGGACCAGAACCACGGATGCGGCACGTAATCCTCCCCGGCACCGAGGATGTTGCGCGCCACCGCCTCGGCCTGGTCGATGGCGTTCTGCACGCTTT
>CAZUVG010000608.1:0-1872 GCA_964623765.1 uncultured Roseicyclus sp. | reverse complement strand
GGACGTTCTGGTGGCAACGGACGCCATCGGCATGGGGCTGAACCTCGATATCAATCACGTTGCCTTCTCGGGACTCCGGAAGTTCGACGGTCGCAAGATGCGCGATCTCGCGCCGAACGAGTTGGCCCAGATCGCGGGCCGCGCGGGGCGGCACACGAATCCCGGCACCTTCGGCGTCACCGGCGAGGCGCCGCCGCTGGACGAGGGCGTGGTCGAAGCCATCGTGAACCACCGTTTCGCGCCGGTGCGGAAGCTGCAGTGGCGCAATTCCGACCTCGAGTTCGGCTCGGTCGAGCGGCTGATCGCCTCGCTCGAGATTCGCACGGAAGACGAGTGGCTGACGCGGGGGCGCGAGGCGGACGATCTCATGGCCCTCAAGGCGCTCGCGGACCGCGCCGAGATCACGGGCCGGATCGCCTCGGCCAGGGACGTCAAGCTCCTCTGGGACGTCTGCCGCATCCCCGACTTCCGCGGCATCAGCCATGCCGAGCATGCCGACATGCTGGGGCGCATCTTCGGCTTCCTGCGCGACACCGGCCGCGTGCCCGACGACTGGCTCGCGCGGCAGATCAAGCGCATCGATCGAACCGAAGGCGACATCGACACGTTGTCGAAGCGGCTGGCGTATATCCGCACATGGACCTACGTGGCGCAGCGTTCGGGCTGGCTCGACGATGAAATTCATTGGCGCGAGGCGACCCGTGCCGTAGAAGACCGCCTGTCCGACGCGCTGCACGGGGCGCTGACGCAGAGATTTGTCGACCGGCGCACAAGCGTGCTCCTGCGCCGGTTGAAGCAGAAGGAGAGCCTTGTGGCCGAGGTGACGGAAAACGGCGAGGTGACGGTCGAGGGGCAGGTCCTGGGACGGATCGATGGGTTCCGCTTCCGCCAGGACGATACGGCGAGCCCCGACGAGGCAAAGACCCTGCGCCAGGCGGCGATGGCGGCGCTTCGGCCCGAGTTCCACCTCCGCGCGGACCGGTTGTACAATGCGCCCGACACCGCCTTCGAGATGACCGAGCAGGGCGGGCTGATGTGGGGTGACCAGCCGGTGGGCAAGCTCGTCTCCGGGCCCGAGGCGCTGAAGCCCACGGCCGAGGCCTTCGTCGAGGAAGAGGCAGGCGCCGAGGTCATCCAGAAGGTGCAGCGGCGGCTCCAGCATTTCGTGGACCGCAAGATCGGCGCGCTCTTCGAGCCGCTCCTGGCCATGTCGCGTGACGAGGAGATCACCGGCCTCGCCCGCGGCGTTGCCTTCCGGCTGGTGGAAGGCTACGGCATCGTGCCGCGTGCCGAGATCGCCGAGGACGTGAAGGCGCTCGACCAGGACGCGCGCAAGCTCCTTCGCAAGCACGGAGTGCGCTTCGGGCAATTCACCATCTTCCTGCCGCTTCTGCTTAAGCCCGCGCCGACGCGCCTGCGCCTGGTGCTCTGGTCGCTTGAGAAGGGCCTCGGGGAGATTCCCGAAAGCCCGCCCCCGGGCCTCGTGACGATCCCGCACGAGACCGACCGGCCCGAAGGCTACTACCTCATGTCGGGCTACCGACCGGCCGCGTCGCGCGCGATCCGCATCGACATGCTGGAACGGCTGGCGGACATGCTGCGCAACAGGGACACGCGCGGCGGGTTCGAGGCGAGCCCTGACATGCTGTCGATCACGGGGCTTACGCTGGAACAGTTCGCGGACCTCATGGGCGGCCTCGGCTACAGGGCAGAGCGGGGAGAACGTCCGAAGGTGAAGGCCGTGCCCGAGCCTGCCGCGCCGGGCGCCGATATTGCGGCGAGGGCGGACGGGACCGAACCTGCCGCGGCCAGCGGCGCCCCCGAGACCTTCGACGAGGATCTCGCCGGCGATCTGCCGGCTTCGGCGCCGAC
>CAZUVG010000607.1:0-1876 GCA_964623765.1 uncultured Roseicyclus sp. | reverse complement strand
ATGGGCTCGTCCTCCTCCGGGGGCCACGCGTCAGAGCGTGCGGCCCTCCAGCTCCTGCTCGATCCTGCCGATGGCCTGTTCTATGTCGGGGCGGTGCGGATGTATAGCATGGGCGCGACGGAAGGCCGCGAGTGCGGTCTCGTATTCGCCCATCTCCTCCAGCATGATCCCGAGGCCGGTCAGCGCCGCGAAATGCCGCGGCTCCAGCGCAAGCACCCGCTGGATGTCGGCGATGGCCGGCCCGTAGGCGTCCATCCGGAAGTGGAGCGTTGCCCGCGCGTTCCATCCCTCGGCAAACTCCGGCGCATGGTCGGTCAGCGCCGTCAGGTGATCGTAGGCAGCCTCGAGATCGCGCGCCTCCATCGCCTCGCGCCCCCGGCGGAGGAGGTAGTCCGCGGAGGGAGACCCGGAGAGGGACCAGGCCTGGTAGACCTGTTGCTCCACCACCTCCCAGTTGCGGAGATCGGGCTGGGACAGCCGGTCGAGAAGCTCGCCGGCGGCGGGCTGCGCCGCCGTGACGGCGGGCATCCAGCCCAGCGCTGCCGCGACGACAAGATTGAGGAGAGTTCGGCGAACTGACATGTTCCAGATATAGCATTCCCGCGCGGTCATGCCATATCAAGCCGCGGTGAGCGGCGGGGCGGGTGCCCCGCGCCGATGTCAGGAGAGGATGAAAGACATGAGCAGCACGATCGAGACGGCGGTCAGCGCCATTTCCGACAAGCTCGGCGGTGGGTTCGACGGCTCGGCCAAGTTCATCATCGACGGCGAGGGTGCCGTGATCGTGGACGGCGCAGGCGTTCGCGCGGCGACCGACGACGACGAGGCGGACGTGACCATGACCGCCGACGCCGACACGTTCCAGGACATCCTGTCGGGCGACCTGAACCCCACCGCCGCCTTCATGTCGGGCAAGCTGAAGCTCGACGGCGACATGGGCACCGCCATGAAGCTCGGCAACGCGCTGTCCTGATGGCAGACGCCGCCGTCACGCCCGCGCTCGAGACCGCGCCCTTCCTCGACGACGTGGCCGAGGGCCCGCCCGGAGGACAGGCCTACTGGGTCCGGAGCGAGGACGGCACGCGGCTGCGCGTGGGCCTCTGGCCCCGGGGAGAAAAGGGCACGATCCTCCTCTTCCCGGGCCGGACCGAGCACATCGAGAAATACGGCCGCGTTGCGCGGGACTTCGCGGTGGCAGGCTACGGCCTCGCCGCCTTCGACTGGCGCGGCCAGGGCATGGCCGACCGCCCGCAGCACCGCCGCGACATGGGCCATGTCGTCAGCTTCGGGGAGTACCGCCAGGATGTCGCCGCATTCCGTGCCGCGCTCGTGGCGCTCGGCCGGCCCGGCCCCTACTGTCTGATCGGCCATTCCATGGGCGGCGCAATCGGCCTTCGCGCGCTCCATGACGGCCTGCGCGCCCGCGCCGCCGCCTTCACGGGTCCGATGTGGGGCATTCACATGACACCATTCCTGCGATCCATCGCCGGGATCGTCACGGGCCTCGCCGGTCCCCTCGGCCTCGGCCGGCGCTTCGCGCCCACGACCGGCCCGTGGGAGCCGATGGCCTTCGCCGACAATCCGCTGACCACCGATCGCGACCAGTTCGACTACATGTTTGCCCAGATCGCCCGCCATCCCGAGCTTGCCCTCGGCGGCCCCTCAATCCTCTGGGTCAAGGCGGCGTTGGAGGAGGCGCGTCGGCTGATGGAGATGCCCGCGCCGGACGTGCCGTCCCTGGCCATCGTGGGCAGCGAGGAGAGCATCGTGGAGATCCCGGCCGCGCGCGCCCGGATGGAGGACTGGCCGGGCGGCGCCTTTCACGAGATCGACGGAGCCCGCCACGAGGTGCTCATGGAGAGCCCCGACCGCCGGC
>CAZUVG010000606.1:277-1891 GCA_964623765.1 uncultured Roseicyclus sp. | reverse complement strand
TGCGCGTGCTCCTGAAGGCCAAGGCCGAGGAGGCCGGCGTGGCGGCAAAGCTCATTGCCTCCTCCTCCGATCTGGACGATATCGCAAGCGGGCTGCGGGACGGGGTCTGGGCCACCGGCTGGCGGAGGGAGGTCTTCGGGGAAGACGCGCTGCGGCTCCTCGACGGCAAGATCGGGCTTGCGGCGGACGGCGAGCGGGTCAGAACAGTCCCTGTCTGAGGCGGACGTTGCCAGGCGAGGGGGCAGTCCCTCGCACTGACCGGAGTTCTTCCTGCCAGGATGAAGTGCGGGCCGTCCCCTACCGGCTGACGGTGCGCTGGTTGGTGCGCGCCCGCACCGTGATGCTGCGAAGCGTCGCGAGATCGCGCTGACCGAGCGTCGTGGCCACCACGATCTGGCGCGTCGGCTGTGGCCCGGAAGTCGCGCCCGGGGGCGGGGGCGCGGCGCGGAACTCGAAGACCACTCCCCCGTCCCCGCGTTCGGCCTCCACCAGGGCAGGCTGCCAGTAGCCGGTGCGCTCGGTCACCGCCGTGGCCGTCAGGATCGCGCCCGAGGTCGTGGGCTCGATCGAAAGGGCCGTGATCTCGGCCACGAGCGGGCGCGGATCGGAGGAGGTCTCGACCTGCTCGACCGAGATGCGCTCCTCCTGTTCCCCCCCGAACCAGTTGAGCGGGTTCAGGCGGCTGCCGCAGGCGGCGAGGCCAAGGCAGAGGAGAAGGACGATCAGGGCGCGGGGCATGGAGACTCCGGGAGTGTTTGGACATCGGCGCACGTTGCGTAGCCCAAAGACCTGCGCGAGAAAAGGCGTGACGACATGACGGTCTGGACGCGGGGCGCCGCGGGCCATACCTCGGGCAGGACAGCGAACGGAGACGACGATGGCACGGGAAGACTTCGAAGAGATCGCCGATACGTTCGAGTTCCTCGACGACTGGGAGGACCGCTATCGCCACGTCATCGAGATGGGCAAGGCCATGGAGCCGCTCGAGGACGCCCTGAAGGTGCCCGCCACCAAGGTCGAGGGATGCGCGAGCCAGGTCTGGATCATGCCCGCGATCGAGGGCGCGGGGCCGGAGGCCCGGTTCGACTTCCGCGGCGACAGCGACGCGATCATCGTGCGGGGCCTCATCGCGGTGCTGCACGCGCTTTATGGCGGACTTACGCTCCGCGAGGTGGGCGAGGTGGATGCAGGTGCCGAGCTGGGGCGGCTGGGGTTGCAGGATCACCTGTCCTCGCAGCGGTCGAACGGTCTCAGGGCGATGGTGGCGCGCATCCGGGAACTGGCGGCGGAGAAGGCGGCGGCCTGATCGAAGACCCCATCAAGAGCCGGCGGCAACAATTGGAAAAGCCGCCCGACGGGGCGGCTTTTGCCTTTGACGGCGGGCGTTCTCAGCGGTTCTCGATCTCGACGTAGTCGCGCCGCGTCTCGCCGGTGTAGAGCTGCCGCGGGCGGCCGATCTTCAGCGCCGGGTCCGACGCGGGCTGGAGCTTTGCGATGCCCTTTGCCGCGCCGCCGGTGGTAAGCGGGCAGGTGGCGGGCGGCGCAGGCTGGGTGGCGGTGTCCGACAGCAGCCCGACAGTGGCGCAATACCGCCGCTGCTCCGCCCTGTCCGAG
>CAZUVG010000606.1:0-267 GCA_964623765.1 uncultured Roseicyclus sp. | reverse complement strand
CATCGAGGTCGGGAAGCCCATGGCGTCGAGGATGATGCCCGAGTAGAAATCCACGTTGGGGTAGAGCTTCTTATCGACGAAGTAGTCGTCCTCGAGCGCGATACGCTCCAGTTCCTTGGCCGTCTGCAGCGTCGGGTTGTTCTCGATGCCCAGAAGCTCCAGCACCTCGTCGGCGGACTGCTTCATCACCTTGGCGCGCGGGTCGAAGTTCTTGTAGACCCGGTGGCCGAAGCCCATCAGGCGGAAGGGATCGTTCTTGTCCTTGGC
>CAZUVG010000605.1:0-1892 GCA_964623765.1 uncultured Roseicyclus sp. | reverse complement strand
AGAAGGGAAGATATCCGAGACTGTCGAGCTGGGCCTCGTTGTGGTTCTCCACGAACCCGGCCTGGCCCGTATAGAAGTACGTGGACTGGTACTTCTGGAAGTCGCCGATGATGTGCAGCCAGTCGCTGTTGGACGGGCAGCGCAGCACATGGTCCGTGCTGCCGCGGTCGCTCACGAATCCGTCCAGGTACTCGACCGTGAAGGCCGTGGTCGCGTCGTGATCTCCCCAGATATAGGTGTGATAATCCAACGGGTTGGCAAGTGACACGCGGGGACCGAGCACCGCGGCCAAATCCGCCGCCTGCGCCGCATCGAGCGCCGGGAAGTGCAGGTCGCGCGCCTCGGCCAGATCGGCCATCAGGCTCGCCTCGCCGCCCGAACAGGACAGCGACGCGATCCGGTTCGAGGCCAGCGGCCCGCTCAGGTGCAGCAGTTTCAACGTCTCCAGCAACTCGGGCAGGGTCTGCACCTGCGCGATGCCCAGCCGCCGCAGCAGCGCCCGGCCCCCGGCATCCGTCCCGGCCAGCGAGGCGGTGTGCGACACCGTCGCCGCCCGCGCTGCCGGCGACGCCCCGATCTTCAGCGCCACGATGGGCTTGCCAAGCGCCCGGGCCTCGCGCGCCAGCGCCTCGAAGGCAGCAAGATCACCGATCCCCTCGATATGCAGCCCCAGCGCCGTGACCCGCGGATCGGCCAGCACCCCGCGCCCCAGCGCGGCCAGATCGCTCTGCGCCTGGTTGCCTGCCGTCATCACGTAGGCGATCGGCAGCCCGCGCGCCTGCATCGTCAGGTTGATCGCGATGTTGGAGCTTTGGGTCACGATCGCCACGCCACGCGTCACCGGCACAAGCCCGTGCTGATCGGGCCACAGCAACGCCCCGTCAAGCGCATTCAGGAAGCCGTAGCAATTCGGCCCCAGCATCGGCATGTCGCCCGCCGCGGCGATCAACGCCGCCTGCAAGTCCGGCCCGTCGGGCAATTCGCGCGCCGCCTCGGCAAAGCCGCTGGCAAAGCAGACGGCGCCGCCCGCCCCCATTCGCGCCAATTGCCCCACCATCTCGACCGTCACGTGCCGATTGACCCCGATGAACACCGCGTCCGGCACCCCCGGCAGATCCGCGGGAGAGGCAAAGGCCCGCACCCCGGCCACCTCCCGTCGCGCCGGATGCACCGGCCACAGGGGCCCGGAAAACCCGATCTTGCGGCATTCGCGCACCACGTTCGCGCACCACGCCCCGCCGCCGACCACGGCGATGCTTCGGGGGCGCAGCAACCGGTCCAGATCACGCATCGCGATGCCTTTCATCCAAGCCCGAGTACCGCGGTGGGGCGCCGCAGGCACCGCGGGTCATGCGCCCAGCGGCCGGAACAGCTCCCGGCTGATGATGTGGCGCTGGATCTCGCTGGTACCGTCCCAGATCCGTTCCACCCGCGCATCGCGCCAGAACCGCTCGATGGGATAATCGTTCATCAACCCCATGCCGCCATGGACCTGCAGCGCCGCATCGGTGACACGGGCAAGCATCTCGCTGGCGTAAAGCTTGGCCGAGGCGATCTCGCGGTTCGCGGGCAACCCCTGATCGAGCCGCCAGGCCGAGGCCAGCGTCAACCAGTCTGCCGCGTCGATCTCGGTGATCATGTCCGCGATCTGGAAGCTCACGCCCTGGAATTTCGCGATCGCCTGCCCGAACTGTTCGCGTTCGGCGGCAAAGTGCAGCGCGTGGTCGAACACCCGCCGCGCACGGCCGACGCTCATCGTGGCCACCGTGATCCGGGTCGCGTAAAGCCATTCGTTCATCACCGCGAAGCCGCCATCGACCTCGCCCAGCACCTGCGCGTCGGGCAGGCGGCAATCGTCGAAGTCCAGCACCATGTTCTTGTAGCCGCGGTGG
>CAZUVG010000604.1:0-1905 GCA_964623765.1 uncultured Roseicyclus sp. | reverse complement strand
CCGCAATCAGGATGCCAATGGCGGCGTGCGCACCGTCTGGATGACCGACGACCGGGTGATCGGTTATCCCGACCACTACGTGCAGTCGACCGAGCGCCACCCGATGCAGCACCTGGCCGGCACGTTGGCCGATCTGGGCCTCGGCGGCGGGCGGATCGGGGTGGAGATGGACAATTACTACTTCTCCGCCAAGGCCCACCTCGTCCTGACCGAGACACTGCCCGCCGCCACCCTCGTCGATGCCACGGGCCTCGTGAACTGGTGCCGCGCCGTGAAATCCGACGAGGAGCTCGACTTCATGCGCCGCGCCGCGCGGATCGCCGAGCGGGTCTGCCAGGTCGCCATCGACATGGCCGCCCCCGGAATCGCCAAGAACGAAGTCGCCGCCGAGGTGACGCGCGCCGGCATCCTCGGCGTCGGCGAGGACTGGGGCGACTACCCGGCCATCGTGCCGCTGATGCCGTCGGGCTCGGACGCCGCCGCGCCGCATCTCACCTGGAACGGCCGGCCCTTCGCCGGCGGCGAGGCCACCTTCTTCGAGGTGTCGGGCTGCTATCGTCGCTATCACGCGCCGCTCTGCCGGACGATCTTCCTCGGCACCCCGCCCGACGAGATCCGGCACGCGGAGGCCGCGCTCGTCGAGGGGCTCGAGGCCGGGCTCGAGGCCGCGAGCGCGGGCAACCGCGCCTGCGACGTGGCCAACGCGCTGGCCCTGCCGCTGGAGCGGGCGGGAATCGAGCGCGGCGCGCGCTGCGGCTACGCCATCGGCCTGAGCTACCCGCCGGACTGGGGCGAGCGCACCGTGTCGCTCCGGGCCGAGGACGAAACCGTGCTGATGCCCGGCATGACCTTCCACTTCATGCCCGGCCTGTGGATGCGCGACTGGGGCATGGAGATCACGGAATCCATCCTCATCCGCGAGGACGGCCCGGCCGAGACCCTTTGCAACCGTCCCCGAAAGATGTTCGTGAAAGAGCATGAACAAGCTATCCCGCGCCCGGCAGACATTGGCGGACCTGATCGCCTTCCCGACGGTTTCGTCGGACTCGAACCTGGAGATGATGGTCTACCTGGCGAACCGCCTCAGCGATCTCGGCGCCAGAACTGACCTTTTCCACGACGAGACGGGGCACAAGGCCAACCTCTTCGCCACGCTCGGACCAGAGCGCGACGGCGGCGTGGTGCTGTCGGGCCATTCCGACGTGGTGCCCGCCGTGGCCGAGGACTGGGGCTCGGACCCCTTCGAGATGGTCGAGCGCGAGGGGCGCCTTTACGGGCGCGGCGCCTGCGACATGAAGGGCTTCATCGCCGCCGCGCTGACGGCGGCGGAGAGCATCGATGCGGGCGCCCTCGGCCGCCCGGTGCATTTCGCCTTCACCTACGACGAGGAGGTGGGCTGCCTCGGCGCGCAGGCGCTGGTGGAAGAGCTGGCGCGGCGCGAGTTCCGACCCGCAACGGCGATCATCGGCGAACCCACCTCCATGCGGATCGTCGAGGGCCACAAGGGCTGCTGCGAGTACACGACCCATTTCCAGGGCTGCGCCGGGCACGGCTCGCAGCCGGAACGCGGCGTCAACGCGGCGGAATACGCCGCCGCCTACGTGGGCCGGCTGCTGCAGCTGCGCCGCGAACTCATGGCGCGCGCCCCCGAGGAAAGCCCGTTCGACCCGCCCTGGAGCACGGTCAACGTGGGCCGGATCGAGGGCGGCGTGGCGCATAACGTGATCGCGGCGCACGCCCATGTCGAATGGGAGACCCGGCCCGTCAGCGCGGACGACCGGACCTTCGTGAAGGAGACCATGGCCGCCTATGTCGAGGAGGAGCTCCTGCCGGCGATGCGGGCGGTCTGGCCCGGAGCGGACATCTCCACCCAGACCATCGGCGAGGTGGAGGGGCTCGTGCCCA
>CAZUVG010000603.1:0-1911 GCA_964623765.1 uncultured Roseicyclus sp. | reverse complement strand
ATACGGCTCGCCGTGCAGTTGATCGTGCTTGATCTTGCTCAGATTCAAATGAGGGCGGGCGCCACAGAACGGGCACGGCAACAACGTCTCGACGCGCGGGGCGGTCATCCCTCGCCCTCCCCCTCGTCGCGCAGGGCGGCGCGGGCGTGTTCGGTCGCCCAAATCAGGTCGGTTCCGGTGTTGACGCCGTGCATCCCCCGCCCCTCCGCAATGTCGCGCAACGCCTCCCGCAGCCGCGCGTTTTCCGCCTCTGCGGCGTCGAGGGCGTCGGCGGCTTCCGGGCCGTCCGGGTTGCGATACCACCGCGTCCCGCCTTCATCGGGGCCATCGCCTTCCACGGCGCGGAGGCGGTCTTGTAGGGTCTCGGTCATCCCACGAAGCTCCAAAATGCGGCCGCAACCATGTAGACAATCACGCCATAGGCCAGCAGCGCGGCGGCAGAGACGAGCCTCCGTGCGATGCGACGGCGCTTAGGGTCAGTCATATTCACCCTCCGTCATCGGCGCGGGCCGCTGCCACCCCAATTCGATGCGACAGACAACGTGCGGCCAATGCCCCCGCATGGCGTCGAGGTCATATTGCCCGTCACCGTTCTCGATCATCTCGTAGAGGGGCGGGACGCCATCATCGTAGTCGGGCGCGTAGCCGTGAGAAACGTAGTCGTCGGCCGCGGCTTGGCAGTCCAGATGCGAGCGCAGCGTGTAGACGTGATCGTATCTCAGGGTTGCGCGGTCATGCACGGTGCCGGGCGCGATCATTTTGCCACAGTGGTAGCAGCGATGGTGCTTTCTGGCGCGGGGCTTGTTTTGCGAGATTATCTCGATGCTCATTCCCGTTCCTCCCATTCGACCATGCAGGGCCAGATGCGCCAGCCGGCGGCTTTGAAGTCGTCGTAGTTGGCCTGGCATTGACCGGTGGCGCGCTCCCATGCGTTTTCGATGCTCTCGGCGGCGACGACAGCCGCGAGCCGCCCGTTCGGCGTGGTGTAGGCGAACAGCATCAGAGGGGCGGCGCGGTCGCTCGGCTTCACGACGCCAGTGCGGCAATGGCGGGGGCGGTCAGGGGTGGCCATCTTCTTTCCCCCTCGGATAGTCGATTGAGAAGCGGACGGTATTCCCCACGTTTGATCCGAGCATCACCTTGTAGGACGTGATGTCTCCGATTCCGACGCGCCCGCTGGCTCGCTGGAAGGCAAAGTGCACGCGGGCGTCGGCGCCGTGCAATTCCGCGATCTGATCGACCATTGCCTTCAATTCTCCCACGGTCATTCCTCGGCCTCCTTCTCGATCAGCGCATCCAGCACGGCGAGCAGCATCGCGCGGGCGGGGGTGGGGGCGTAGGCGAGGGCGCGAACCTCGCCGCCGTTCATCATCGGCCACAGGAGCCGCACGGCGTATTCCTGGCCGATGGGCACGCAGGTCCAGACGTTCCAGTCCACGCCCTTCATCATCCCTTCCGCCAGCGCGATGGCATCGGTCAGGGAGCCGCTGTATGCCCCCTGGAAGTTCGACCAGTGCACATCGTCGTCAGCCAGCGCCGTTTCGATCAGGTCGGCGTTGAGCGGGACGCGCCACGTATTGGGCGGATCGTCTTCTTCCACGAGCATCTTGAGGTCGCGGAGGGCTTCGAGGCGGGTCATCCTAACGCCCTCCACACGATCACGCCCACCCCGATCCAGAGCAGAGGGGCCAGCACCAGCAGGACTCCTAGCCAGCGAGGCGGGCCGGGCGGCTCGTCGTCGGGGAGTTGCGCCATGTCGGGAAACATCTCCGGGTGATCGTCCCGCAGGCTGTTTTCGCTGATGAGGTAGTCGGTCAGCTTCGAGCCGTGGACGGATGGCCCGTGGTGACGATAGGGATAGCGGGGGTCAGTCATCGGTGCGTCCCTCCTGATTGGCGAGCGCTTCCGTCA
>CAZUVG010000602.1:0-1917 GCA_964623765.1 uncultured Roseicyclus sp. | reverse complement strand
ATGTCCCTCTTGCGTGTCGTCTTTGCTTCAGGCGGCCTGAAGGCCGGTGAGCGCTTCGCGGACGGCGGCGGCGATGGTCGCCGCGCCCGGCGTGTCGGAATGGACGCAGATCGTCTCCGCTTTCACGGGCAGGGTCTTGCCGCCCGTCGTGGTGAGCGTGCCGTCGCGCACGGCCTGCACGGCACGCGCGGCCGCGACCTCGGGCGGGACGCCTTCGTGCTCGCGCGTGATGATCAGCCTGCCTTTGTCGTCGTAATCCAGATCGGCGAAGAATTCCGGAAGGAAGCCCACGCCGCGACGCGTGTAGACCTCCTCGTGCAGCGTTCCCGAAAGGCCCATGAGCGGCACCCCGTAGACCTCGGCGGCGTCGGCGCAGGCCTCTGCAATGGGCTGCTGCCGTGCGGCCATTCCATAGAGCGCGCCGTGCGGCTTGATGTGGGAGAGTTCGGTGCCCTGCTGGCGCAGGAAGGCGCTCAGCGCCCCGATCTGATAGAGGATGATGTTGAGCATCTCGTCGCGGTCGATCTTCATTTCGCGTCGACCGAAGCCCGGAAGATCCGGCAGCGAGACATGCGCGCCGACCTTGACGCCATGCTCCCTGGCCAGCCGCACGGTCTCGGCCATGTGGTTCGGATCGGAGGCGTGGAAACCGCAGGCGACGTTGGCCTGGGTGATGTGGGGCATGATCGCCGCGTCGTCGCCCATACTGTAAAGGCTGAAGCTCTCGCCCATGTCGCAGTTCAGATCGGCCATTCTTCGTTCTCCCTCAGTCCTTGAGCGACGCGACGTAGCGCAGGCGGATCTGGTCCGCGATCACGGCGAGGATCAGCAGCCCGCCAAGCACCACTGTCTGCAGGTAGCTTTCGATGCGGGCCAGGTTCATGCCGTTCTGCACGAGCCCGATGAAGAGCGCGCCGAGCACCACGTTCTCCAGCCGCCCGATCCCGCCTCGGAGCGAGACGCCGGCGATCACGCAGGCGGCGATGGACTCGAGCGGCATGGAGGCGCCGATGTTCGCCTCGCCGGTGTCCAGCCGCGCGGTGAGCAGCATGCCGGCAATGGCTGCCAGGGCGGCCACGATCACGTAGGTGGAGAAGAGCACGCCCTGCACGTTGATCCCCGACAGGCGCGCGGCCTTCAGGTTGCCCCCGACGGCATAGAAATAGCGGCCCCAGCGCGTCCAGTAGAGCAGGATCCAGAGCGCGACGATCAGGACCGCGGCGACCCAGATCGGCGTGGGCACACCCAGGAGCGTGCCGAAGCCGAAGGTATCGCCGAACTGGATGGGCATCCCGTAGACCGGGACGCCACCCGTGAGGTATAGCGCGATGCCGAAGCCCACCGAGGCCATGCCCAGCGACATCATGAAGGGCGAGACACGGAAGAAGGCGACGCCGATGCCGTTCGCGACGCCGATCATCGTACCCGCCGCGATGCCGGCGAGGCAGCCCATCGAGATCGCGAGCCAGACCGCGTCGGGCATCGCGCCGTAGATCGAAGCCATCGTCATCGCGCCGACGACGGAGGACAGCGCCAGGATCGTGCCGACCGAAAGGTCGAAGCCCCCGGTGAGCAGGGCGAACATCTGCCCCAGCGACACGATGGTGAGATAGACCGACTGGCGCAGCACGTTCATCAGGTTGCGCCCGGTCAGGAAGTTCTCCGACATCAGCGAGAACACCACGACGGAGATCACCAAGAGGAACGGCAGGATGCCGAGCCGTATGAACAGCCGCTTCAGCCAGTCGGTGGGGCCACCCTTGGGCGTTGCTGCGACAGTGTCGCTCATCAGGCGCTCTCCCTTTCGAAGAAGTGGGCGAGGACGGCTTGCTCGGTCAGTTCCTGCTGCGGCAGTTCTGCCTGGACCTGCCCCCGGTAGAAGACGTAGGCGCGTGTCGCGAGGTGGAGGATCTCGGG
>CAZUVG010000601.1:0-1922 GCA_964623765.1 uncultured Roseicyclus sp. | reverse complement strand
CCTCTTCTGCGGAGGCCGCCGATGTGGACACTGGAAACTGGACCGATGCGGGGTCTTGCCCGCGGGGCAATCCGGGCGGCTACACAGGCTACACCGATCATGACAACGGCCGCATCACCGACCGCGGCGGCCATGGCCGCGGGCAACCCTATTGTTGAACGCCGGGGCTGTGCACGGGACCATCGCATGCTATCCTTTGACGAGCCGACCCGGAGGCTTTGATGCCCAAGCGCAAGACACTTGCCGAAACCGATATTCAGATGAGACGCCGTGGCCGGCGCCGTTTCCTCGGCCTTGCCGCGGCCGGGAGCACACTCGCGGCGATCCCCGGCCGGGCGCAAGCCGCCGATGGCGATACCGGCGCATGGACCGACGGGGCAAATTGCCCGCGCGGCACGGTCGAGGCGCACACCGGTGCCACCGATAGCGACAACGGCACGATCGCGGACCGGGCAGGCTATGGCCGCGGACGGCCCAACCGCTGCTAGGGCGCGTCGCCTCGCAAAGGCGGGCCGCATCACAGGCGCGCGTTGTGAAGCGCCATGTCGATCCTCATCAGACCCAAGACCCTGTCGGTCGGCAGACCGATAGGTGAAGGCGTTTGCCGCCAGCGAAACTCTGCACGCAGCACGGCACACCCACGATGCCGGAAAGGGTCTGATCAACCCGGGACGACCAACAACCGCAAAATCGAACAACAACGAACTCAAGGTATTTCTCTTTGCTTCGTTCGCTGATAAACTTGTTTGCACTCGAAGCAATAGAGACGAAGCGCGTGTCAGAGACTGCGACAAACCAGATGCCCAGTGACCTGTTTGTCATCGGGGGCGGTATCAACGGCTGCGGCATTGCCCGCGACGCCGCCGGGCGCGGCCTGTCGGTTCAGCTTGCCGAGATGAACGACCTTGCCTCGGCGACCTCTTCGGCCTCGACCAAGCTGTTCCATGGCGGGCTGCGGTACCTTGAATATTTCGAGGTCCGGCTGGTGCGCGAGGCCCTGATCGAGCGCGAGGTCCTGCTGCGCGCGATGCCGCATATCAGCTGGCCGATGCGCTTCGTGCTGCCTTACCACAAGGACATGCGGTTCGAGGGGGGCACGCCGACCTCGCGCCTGCTGGGCCTGGTCATGCCATGGATGAAGGGACGCCGGCCCGCGTGGCTGATCCGGCTCGGGCTGTTCCTCTATGACCATCTGGGCGGGCGCAAGATCCTGCCCGGAACCCGCACGCTGTCCTTGCAAGGCACGCCCGAGGGCGCGCCACTGGACGACCGCTTCGCCAAGGCCTTCGAGTATTCCGATTGCTGGATCGAGGATTCGCGCCTCGTCGTTCTGAATGCCCGCGATGCCGAGGCACGCGGCGCCACGATCCTGACGCGCGCCAAGGTCGTCTCGGCCACGCGCGAAGCGGGGCTGTGGCGCATCGTGACCGAGACGGCCGATGGCACGCAACACGCGCATTGGGCGAAGACGCTGGTCAATGCCGCCGGGCCATGGGTGGGCGATATCATCCAGCAGAAGGTGCGGCTGAATTCGAGCGAGACTGTCCGGCTCGTGCGCGGCAGCCATATCGTGACGCGAAAGCTCTACGATCACGACAAGTGCTATTTCTTCCAGGGCACCGACGGGCGCATCATCTTCGCGATCCCCTACGAGACGGATTTCACCCTGATCGGCACCACAGATCAGGAGCACGAGGATCCGTCCGTCCGCCCCGAATGCACGCCGGAAGAGCGCCGCTACCTGATCGACTTCGCCAACCAGTATTTCAAGGCGGAGCTATCCGAGGACGATATCGTCTGGACCTATTCCGGGGTGCGGCCGCTTTACGATGACGGGGCCTCGTCGGCGACGGCGGCGACGCGCGACTACACCCTGACGGTCGAGGCGGAGGGCGGCGCGCCGATGCTCAATGTTTTCGGCG
>CAZUVG010000600.1:0-1923 GCA_964623765.1 uncultured Roseicyclus sp. | reverse complement strand
TAGGCAGCACCGCCCCAAGCGCCCAACCTGTCCCGGCGCCCGAACCGCAACGCGCGCCGCCACCGCCCCCCGAAGCCAAGCCGCATGCGGCGCCGGACGGCCTTCGCGCCTCCCCCGCCGCGCGACAGTTGGCCGAGAAGCTAGGTGTCGACGTCACTGCCGTGAAAGGCAGCGGCCCAGGCGGCGCGATCCTTGTGGCCGATGTCGAACATGAAAGCTCGGAGAAGCCGAAGGCAAAGGGCGCGCCCATGGAGGAGATGCGCAAGGCCATCGCCGCCGCGATGACCCGGTCGAAACGGACCATCCCGCATTTCTACCTCTCCGAGACCATCGACGTCGACCCCGCGATCCGTTTCCTCGAGGAGCGCAATGAAGGCGTGCCGCCGCAGGAGCGCGTCCTTCTCGGCGCCGTCTTCGTCCGGGCCGCAACGCTGGCGGCGGCCAAGGTCAAGGTGGTGAACGGCCATTACCTCGACGACAGGGGCTTCGTGCCGTCGGACGTCGTGAACACCGGCGTTGCTATTGCCCTGCGCGGCGGCGGACTCGTGGCGCCCGCCCTGCGGGATGCCGCGCACGTGACTCTGGAGGAGACCATGGCCGGCATGCGCGATCTCGTCTCGCGCGCCCGCGCCGGACGGCTGCGCGCCTCGGAAATGACGAGCGGCACCATTACCGTCTCGAGCCTCGGCGAAACCGGGGCGCATGCCATGACCGGCGTGATCTTCCCGCCGCAGGTCGCGCTCGTGGGGTTGGGTGCACCGCACCTGCAGCCCTGGGTCGTGGAGCGTGAGGTGGTCCCGCGCCCGGTGGTGACCCTGACCGTCTCGGCCGATCACCGCGTCAGCGACGGGCGCCAGGTCGCACGCTTCATCGCGGAATTCGCGACCCTGATCCAGAACCCGGAGGAGCCATGACCATCGACTACAAGGCCGTATTTCTCGAGGAACTGTGCCGGGTCGCGCCCGACCTGGACCCGTTTGCCCTGGCGGATGACGACCATATCCAGGCCGATCTCGAACTCGACTCGATGGACGTCCTCAATCTCGTGGCCGCGCTGCACGACAGGCTCGGCATCGACATCCCCGAACGCGACTACCCCGAGATCTCGACGGCGGCAAGGGCCGCGGACTACCTGTCGAGGTCGCCCGCCAAGAGTTCCTGAAACGCCGGACTGCCGGCGCGGCGGACGCCGGTCAGGCCCCGTCGCCTCCGAATGCGGCTTCGAGAAACCGAGCTACTCCCACAGGCTCTTCCGGGATCAGTATGGACGACGCCGCACAGCTATCGCCTCCTACCCCGGCGTGACGGCGAATAGGCGGGGCCGGCGCGAGCGCTGGCTTCGACTGAACGGCGGACACCGCGCAGGGCATGACGTATGTCCGCCCGGGGACTGGCATCGCCGCCGCCACGGCACCCACAGGCGGGAGGAGGGCATCGGCCGGTCGGCCGAGGCGCAGGTAACGGGACCGCCAATTCTTATACATGAATTGCCTCCGACCGATGGCGGCCTGCATCTCCCCGCCGCGGGCGCCGGTCCGCGGCACCCGGGGTCGAGGCGAAGGGGCGTGCGGCCGCCCGCGCCCGGGAAACCTCAGCCCCGCGCCCGGCCCGCGTCGTCGAAGAAATGCAGCCGCCGCGCGGCGAAGCGCAGGCCGATCCGCTCGCCCTGCCGGGTCCCGCTGTCGCCACCCACGCGCACCGTGACCTTTCCCACTGCGCCGCAATCGACGATAAGGAAGCAGTCGGCGCCAAGATACTCGACGAGGTCCACCACCCCGACGAGGTCGCCCTCGTCCGGCGCACAGGGCGCGATCGCCTCGGGCCGGATGCCCAGCTTGACCGCGCCATCGCATCCCGGCGCGGGTCCGCCCCGCCCGCCGGCAAGCTGGTACTCGCTGCCGATGACCGTGCAGGGCAGGATGT
>CAZUVG010000599.1:0-1928 GCA_964623765.1 uncultured Roseicyclus sp. | reverse complement strand
AGAAGATGAAGGACTTGTCCGCCAACGACGTCGAGGCCGCGATGAAGATCATCCTCGGCTCGGCGAAGTCGATGGGCATCGAGGTGAAGGGGTAAGTCATGGGCAAGATCGGAAAGCGCCTCAAGGCCGCGCAGGCCGCCTTCGCCGGCAAGGAGAACGTCTCCGTCGAGGAGGCCGTCGAACTTATCAGGGCCAACGCCTCGACCAAGTTCGACGAGTCGGTCGAGATCGCGATGAACCTCGGCGTCGACCCGCGCCACGCCGACCAGATGGTCCGCGGCACCGTCAACCTGCCGAACGGCACCGGCAAGACGGTGCGCGTCGCCGTCTTTGCCCGTGGACCCAAGGCCGACGAGGCCAAGGAGGCGGGCGCCGACATCGTGGGCGCCGAGGACCTGATGGAGACGGTTCAGGGCGGCACGATCGAGTTCGACCGCTGCATCGCCACGCCGGACATGATGCCGATCGTCGGCCGTCTGGGGAAGGTGCTGGGCCCCCGGAACCTGATGCCGAACCCGAAGGTCGGCACGGTGACGATGGACGTCAAGGAGGCCGTGCAGGCAGCCAAGGGCGGACAGGTCCAGTTCAAGGTCGAGAAGGCGGGCGTCATCCACGCGGGTGTCGGCAAGGTTTCGTTCGACGCCGAAAAGCTCGCGCAGAACGTCCGCGCCTTCGTCGACGCGGTGAACAAGGCCAAGCCGGCGGGCGCCAAGGGCACCTACCTCAAGAAGGTCTCGCTAAGCTCCACCATGGGCCCCGGCGTGTCGGTCTCGCTGGAGAGCGCGACGGGAAACTGAGCTCCCCGGAAAATGTCTCGGAGCGGCGCGTCCTTGATTGGGTGCGCCGTTTCCGTTCCGGGCCTCGCCTTGCCTTGCCGGCGGGTTTTCCTTGACAGGACGTGAACTCGGGCTTGGCAAAGCGCCCCGCTCGGGTTACCCAGCACTCCTGCGGAGGAGCGCGCGATTCGTCACGCGCTCTTTTGCGTTTCGTCCGAGACGGTGGGTTGCGGGTGTCCGCCCGTAATAATTCCTGCCCGAGGCGGGATCAGACCAGAGGCCGAGGCTCCGTGTGAGCGCCCGGGCGGTGTGGGTCCCGTTGTCTGGTTTTCGCGGAGTGTCCCGGAACCAGCGGACCAAAACCGCCGGAGCGATCCGGTACCATCGAGCCGGGGCTGTCCAAGCGATTGGGCCCCAAACTGGAGTGAAACTGTGGATAGAGCCCAGAAAGAGAAAGTGGTCGAGGAACTCGGCCAGATCTTCGAAAGCTCTGGCGTCGTCGTGGTGTCTCACTACGAGGGTCTCACGGTTGCCGAGATGCAGGACCTGCGCGCACGCATGCGTGAAGCTGGCGGGTCGGTCCGCGTCGCCAAGAACAGGCTCGCCAAGATCGCCCTCGAGGGAACGGATGTCGCTGGCATCGCGGACTTCCTCACGGGCATGACCGTTCTGTCCTACTCGGAAGACCCCGTGGCCGCGGCCAAGGTCGCCGAGGACTACGCCAAGTCGAACGAGAAGTTCGTCATCATTGGCGGAGCCATGGACGGAAACGTTCTCGACCGCGCCGGTGTTACGGCCGTGTCCAAGTTGCCATCGCGCGAGGAGCTCATCGCCTCCATCGTCGGTTGCATCGTGGCACCCGCCTCCAACATCGCCGGGGCCGTTGGCGCGCCTGCTTCGAACATCGCCTCCATCCTTTCCACCATCGAGGAAAAGGCGGAGGCCGCTTAAGGCATCCCCGAGCACCGCACCTTGCGGCGTTGGAACACAATCCTACATACGGAACCTGAACAAATGGCTGATCTGAAGAAACTCGCAGAAGAGATCGTCGGTCTCACCCTCCTGGAAGCGCAGGAACTGAAGACCATCCTCAAGGACGAATACGGCATCGAGCCCGCCGCCGGCGGCGCGGTCATGATGGCCGGCCCCGCG
>CAZUVG010000598.1:0-1935 GCA_964623765.1 uncultured Roseicyclus sp. | reverse complement strand
CGCCGGGCATACATGCGGATCGTCATGGAGGTGCAGGCGCCGAGGCCCGCGGCCAGGAACTGGTAGGGCGTGAGGCCACGGTTCGTGCCGCCGTAGTTCTCGGGCTCGTCGGCGAGGGCATGGTGCAAGGGGCCCGCCATCACGTCCTGCAGGAAGCCGTCCGGATCGGCCTCCGTGACGCGTGTCACGCCCTCGGGCGCTCCGGGGGGCGGGGCAGGGGGCCTCAGGTCGAGATAACGCTGCGCCCAGGAGGCAATGATCGCGGCGGCGTATTCGGCGTCCTCGCCCCGGGTCACGAGATGGTCGGCGTCGTCCAGCGTCACGAAACTCTTGGGATGCCTTGCCGCGGTGAAGATGCGGGTGGCGTTGTCGATGCCCACCACCGCGTCGCGGGGCGCGTGCAGGACGAGAAGCGCGCGCCCAAGCCCCGCGATGTCCTCCGCGAGGGCCGCGCCCTCGACGTCCTCGACGAAGTCGCGCCCGATCCGCACGCGCCGCCCGCCGAGATCGACCTCGCCCGTGCCGTCGCGCCGGATATCCTCCAGCGCGCCGGCGAAATTGTGCGTCACGTGGCCCGGATCGAACGGCGCGCCGATCGTCGCCACGGCACGCGCCGAGGCGATTCGGCCCGCGGCCTTCAGGATGGCGGCCCCGCCCAGCGAGTGGCCGATCAGCAGCGCGGGCGCCATCACGCGCGACGACAGCGCCCGCGCCGCCAGCACGAGGTCCTCCACGTTCGAGGTGAAGGAGGTGTTCGCGAATTCACCCGCCGAGTGCCCGAGCCCCGTGAAGTCGAAGCGCAGCACGGCGATCCCCTCTGCCGCGAGGCGTGCCGCGATCCGCCGCGCGGCCGCGATGTCCTTGCCGCAGGTGAAGCAATGCGCGAAGAGCGCGGTTGCGAGGTGCGGCCCCTCGGGCAGGTCGAGCCGCGCGGCAAGGTCGTGGCCCGAATGGCCGGCGAAGGTGAAGCGTTCGGTGGGCATGGCGGTCCTCGTCGTGTCGCCCCGCGACCATGGACGCGCCGGGCCGCCCGGGACAAGCCTGTCGCAACCCGCGTCACGGGAACGTGCGGCCGCGCGAGCCCGCGTCGCCGGTCCGGTCGGGCAGCAGGAGACCATGGTCGGGGTCGATCTTGCGTGCGGGGATGCGATAGGCTTCATTCATCGGGGTTGCCGGATGGATGAGGTCCGGGAATGATCATCCGCGCTCGCTCGCCTCGGGCGCGCCGGAGCGTGTCGCGGAGGGGCGGAAAACAGGTCGCGAATGGTTGATCCCGTGCTGCATTCCGCGCTGCCCTCGGCGCCATGGATGGTGCCCGCGCAGCGCCGCCTTCCGGGCGTGCAGCCGCTCGACATGGACGACTGGCTCGTGGTGGACGAGGCCTTCGCCGGCCAGATGGCGCTCCGCGACCGGCTGATCGCCGAGCGGCGGGACGACGTTCTCGCGCGGACGGCAGGCTCCGGGGCTGCCGAGAGCGAGGTGCTGGAGACGGTTCTCGGGCATCTGCCCCCGGGCTATCGGCGCGCCGGGGCGGATGTGACGCGGCCCGATGGCGTGACCGTGGACGTGGGGTCCGACACGCCGCTCGCGGTGGCCGGGCGACTCGTCCAGGAGGATATCTGTCTTCTGGAAAAGGTGGAGGATGCGCCGGAGCACGTGCTCTCGGCAGCAATCCTCTGCTTCCCGGCAAGCTGGACGCTCGCCGAGAAGATCGGCCGACCGCTCTCGCCCATCCATGCCCCTGTCGACCGTTATACGCCCGAAATCGCCGTGCGGGTGCAGCGGCTGTTCGACGGGATCCGGCCCGGGCGTCCCCTATGGCGGCAGAACGCGCTCCTTTATGCCCAGCCGGACCTCTACCAGCCGCGCACCGAGGCCGAGCCGCGGGTGGAGCCCGAGACCCGCCCCGCCTACCTCCGATCCGAGCGGCAATGC
>CAZUVG010000597.1:0-1936 GCA_964623765.1 uncultured Roseicyclus sp. | reverse complement strand
CGTCCGTCGCCACGAGAACGCGGCTCGCGCCCTCGATGCCCTGTGCCGCGCTCCAGGTCATCTCGATGAGGCTCTTGCGCGACCCGTCCGGCAAGGTGAGCTCGGCGAGCGGCTTGCCGGGATATCGGGTCGAGGCATAGCGCGCGGGGATCAGGATCGTGACGTCCATCACGCGACCCCGGCCCGAAGCAGGTCGTGGATATGGATGACACCCTTGGGGCGCGCCTCCTCGTCGACCACGACGAGCGCGCTGATCTTGCGGTCGTTCATCAGGGCGAGCGCCTGCGCGGCGAGCTGTCCGGCAGGCACCGTGACCGGGTCGGTATTGGCAACCTCGCCAGCGGTATGCGTCATGAGATTCGACATCTTGCGGCGCAGGTCACCGTCCGAAATCACGCCGCACAGGGTCCCGCCGGAGACCACGACAGCGATGCCGAGTCCCTTGGACGTCATCTCGATCAGCGCCTCGCTCATCGGCGTCTCCGCCTCCACCAGTGGCAGTTCCGCGCCATCGTGCATCAACTGTCCCACGGTCGCCATCTGCGCGCCGAGCTTGCCGCCGGGGTGGTAGATGCGGAAGTCCTCGGCGACGAAACCGCGCTTCTCCATGAGCGCCACGGCGAGGGCGTCCCCGAGCGCGAGCGTGAGCGTGGTCGAGGTGGTCGGCGCCATGCCGATGGCGCAGGCCTCGGGGGCAGCGGGCAGGATCAGGCGGTAATCGGCGGCCTTCATCAGCGTGCTTGCGGGCTTGGACGAGATCGCGACCATGCAGATCGCAAAGCGGCGGGTATGGGCGACCAGGTCGCGAAGCTCCGACGTCTCGCCGGAGTTCGAGATCAGAAGACAGATGTCGTCCCGGGTGATCATGCCCAGATCGCCGTGGCTCGCCTCGGCGGCGTGCACGAAATGCGACGGCGTTCCGGTCGAGGCGAGCGTCGCCGAGATCTTGCGTGCGATATGTCCGGACTTGCCGATGCCCGAGACCACGACCCGGCCCTTCGCGGCAAGGATCAGGTCCACCACGGCGGTGAAATCCTCGGGCAACTGCTCGGCGAGCAGGTAGAGCGCATCGGCTTCGGTGATCAGCACCCGCCGCGCCGCCTCGAGCACCCGGGCGCGCGCGGAGGATGAGGTCGCGTCGTTCATGTCGGGGCTGCCATCATGCCACATCGGCACGTCCTTGCATCGTGCGCCCATTGCAGGCGGGGTCACGGATAGCAAGTCGTGCAGGCTGGAAAAAGCTCAAAAGATGGCGGGACGCTGCTGTAGCACGCCGCTGAAAAGGGATTTCGAGGAGCATTTCTCGTCGACTTCGTCGAAGCAGGATACGGGCACTCGTCATAAGCTCAACGCGAACGCCAAAAGATCCTCTGAACTACCGCTTCGGCTTCGCGGCTTGCGGGTCACGGTCGTTCTGACGTCGGACCTCGCGCGTTGGCACGCGCGGTTTCGACGTATCTGCCAGCCCGAACGGCCGGGATCGGCGTTGGAGGGCAGACTCCACCTCACTGCCCAAGAACCAGTCCTCACTGCCGAAGAACCAGTCGGTGCCCGTCTTCGTCGATGACATCCCGGGGTCGCGCGGCCCAGCCGCGTTCTTCGTCGAGGAGGGCGCGTCGATGCTGTTCGCGGGCTCTCTCGAACGCATGGCGTTCGCCCCTTACGCTCCACCAGCGTGCCCGAGCGCAGCGCGAGTCCCGGGGCGGCGAGGTGGCGGTTCCGGTACGACAAGCGGCGATACAAGCGCCGCAACCGCATCGAGATCATGTTCGGCGGCCTGAGGGACTGGCGCCGGATCGCCACCCGCCTCACGACCGCTGCCCTAAGGTCTTCCTGTCTGCCATCGCGCTGGCCGCAGCCGTGATCTTCTGGCTTTGACGGTCAATGAGCCTGCAGCCCAAGGCTCCACGCGGTATGCGACTTCTGATGGCCGGAC
>CAZUVG010000596.1:0-1948 GCA_964623765.1 uncultured Roseicyclus sp. | reverse complement strand
AGTCGCCCGAATTGTCGGAGGTCGCGCCCGTGATTGATACGGCATTTCCGTTGAGATTGCTCGCCGTCGCCACGACAAAGCCACCCGCCATCGTGTTAACGTCAAGTGACAGGCTGGTCGCGGTGGGCGAGCTATTCGCGGCCGTATCGTAGGCCAGGCCATTCGGATGGATCAGGCGATACAGGTCCACTTGGACGTCGTAGCCCTCGTTCTCCCACGACACCACGACGTCGCCGGTCGTTCCGGTCGGGACATCCGCCACCCATATCTGTGATATGGCGTTCGCGTTGCCATCCGCCTCCACGGCCTCGGCAATCAATGTCGCCGTGACGCCTGCGACCGTGACGCCGGAGACGCTGGCGCCGACCGGCTGGGACACCGCATTGAGCGCCACGACAATCCGTCGCTCGGCGTCTGCATCGCCCAGCGACAATCCGCTGATGGTCCTGTCGGACGCGGAAGATCCCGCCGCCGACCCGTCAGACGGGTATTGACCTGTAGAGACGTAGAGCAATTCCACGCCAGATGCCTCGGTCTGGAAGGTCGCCGACGATACCACGCCCGATACATTTCCCGCTGCATCCACCTGCACGACATCAACGGCGTAATCAACGCCCAGACTGAGGCCCGTGAAGCTCCCCCCGTTGTCGCTGTCCGCTGTTGGGCTGGCGTCTGTGCTCCATTCCAGCCCCGCACCGCCCGATCCTGCGATCAGTTGCGCGGCCGTCAGAGCCGCGTCGGCGCTGGCTCGCACGCCTGCGTAGATCGTGCCGCTCGCCTCGTCCGAGGTGACGGACCACGCCGCCGTGGTGCCGCTCGCAGATGTCACGGTCAGGCCGCTCAGGGCGGGCGCTGTCGAGTCGATCGCCAGTCCCGTATCCGACGCCACGTCCGACACGTTGCCCGCGCTGTCCCTGACCACCGCGTAAAGGTCATATGAGCCGTCGAGACCGCCTGCGAGCGCGATATCGTATGGGCCGCCGTTAGCCGACACCGTGAGTGCTCCGCTGTCCGCAGGAGAGCCGCCGCCCGATGCCTGCCCCGCCTCGATCTCGGCCGCGCTCGGGGCCGTGGCGCCCGCCGTGACGAGCACCCAGAAGAACGTGCCGCCCTCGTCCACGGAGAGCGTCACCGGCACGTCCCCCTCAGCGTCCTGCGTGCCTGCCGAGAGAGCGGAGATTGTCGGGGCAGTCTCGTCTATGACCCGCCGCCCGCCGCCGAGGATGGTGATGCCGAGGGAGCCGATTTGCATGTTCAGTCCTCCATGCAGCCCGCGCGCAGCACGCTCAGGAGCGCGGCGCCGGTCGTCAGGTCGTCAATCGCCGTGGGGGCGGTGGTCAGGGCGCGGGCGTGGTCGGCCCGCTCCTGCGCGCTACTCACACAGATCGCCGGTCCACTGGCCGTGGTCGCACAGCCAGCGCAGAGCAGCCCCAGGAGTATCAGGGCGCTCGGCCCCCTCGATCGCCTCGCGTGTCGCATCCTCGCGCCTTTCCTGTGCATCCTCTGCCGCGTCCTGCCCCGCCCCGTAGGCCAGCCACAGGGCGGCCACGATCAGCACCGCGCCCGCGCCGAAGGCGGCGAGCGTGACAATCAGATCCATGCGGCCGCCCGGAATCATCGGCGCGGCGTCAGGTCAAAGCCGATCCGGGCGCGCGGGACGGAAGCCGCCACGGGCTCGCCGTCTGGACCGAGAACTTCGGTCGCCCGCTCGGGGTGCGGCTCGTGCAGTGTCGGCTGGATCGGCGCGGGGATGTCGCCGTAGTGGTCTTCCAGATACGGCGCCCAGTCGTTCGGTGTTTTCACGATCATTGCTTTTTCTCCGGTTCTTGGCCGCGCCACTGGTCGAACGCCTCGCCCATGATGGCGCCCAGCCCCGCCATAGCGGCCGAGAAGGCCGCCGTGAGCGCGATCTGCTGATCCGCGAGGCTGGGGAAGGCGTTGGCCACGA
>CAZUVG010000595.1:0-1972 GCA_964623765.1 uncultured Roseicyclus sp. | reverse complement strand
CTCAAGGGCATGGGCTTCGTGCCGCAGACCTCGAACATCTTCCCCTCGCTCACCGTCGAGGAAAACCTCGAGATGGGCGCCTACACGCGGGCCGACGATTTCCGCGAGACCATGGCGCAGGTCTTCGACCTGTTTCCCATCCTCAAGGAGAAGCGCCGCCAGGCCGCCGGCGAACTGTCGGGGGGGCAGCGCCAGCAGGTCGCCGTGGGCCGCGCGCTGATGACCCAGCCCAAGGTCCTGATGCTGGACGAACCCACGGCTGGCGTCTCGCCCATCGTGATGGACGAGCTCTTCGACCGGATCATCGAGGTCAGCCGCACCGGCATCCCGATCCTGATGGTCGAACAGAACGCGCGGCAGGCGCTGGAGATCGCCGATCGGGGATATGTTCTCGTGCAGGGCCGCAACGCGCATACCGGCACGGGCAAGGACCTGCTGGCCGACCCCGAGGTGCGGCGGAGCTTCCTCGGGGGATGATGCAGGCGGGGTCAATATCGCTCGGCCTCGCGCTCATGCCTGTCGTCGCTGCCGCGGACGAGCACGGGGCGCCGGTCGCCTGCGCCTTCACGATCGTCTGCGCGCCGGAAATCGAGTGCGAGGCGCACGAGGGCATCCCCTTCGAGATCGGCTATGCCGGCGGCAGGTACCGGGTGGAACTCGGCGGGCATGCCACGACCGGGCTCGTGCTTGGGCTCGAGCCGCTGACGATCGTCTTCGCCAACGGACGCGAGACGTTGCTGTTCACGCTGGACGGGCGCGACGGCGCGCTCAGTCGCCATCAAAGCGGGCCGTCGGGCCTCGAGGCTGCCACGTTGTTTCTCGGCCCCTGCGTGACGGCATGAGACGAATGCACCCTGCGGCCCTCCCCCTTCTCTGCCTCGCCCTGCCCGCCCATGCGGAGCCATGGCGCTGCAGCTTCGAACGCGAATGCGTCGCCGGCGAGGCCTGCGACGCCAGCGCATTCGACGTGGAGGTGATCGCGGGCCCGGACCGCGCGCTCGTCCTGTCCACGATCACCGGCGACAGCCTCCTGACACGCCTGACCGATGCCGACGCCCTTCCGGCGACCTATGCCAGCGCCGGCCGCGACGGGCTGGCCGAGCTCCTGACGGTCGAGGCGGACCTTACGGCGCTGATGAGCGTGCACGTCTTCGACGGCGAGGGGCTGGCCGTCACCTATTTCGGAACCTGCGAGGAGATGCCCTGAACATGGACGTCCTCAACGCCCTCGTGGCGCTTCTGAACTTCGTGATCATCCCGGCCACGGCCTACGGCGCGCAACTCGCGCTCGGCGCGCTCGGCGTGACGCTGATCTACGGTATCCTGCGCTTCTCGAACTTCGCCCATGGCGACACGATGGCCTTCGGCGCGATGGTCACGATCCTCGCGACATGGGGCCTTCAGGGCGCGGGCGTGACCCTCGGGCCGCTGCCCACGGCGTTGCTCGCCCTGCCGCTTGGCATCGCGGTCACAGGGCTTCTCGTTCTCGGGACCGACCGCGTCGTCTACCGCTTCTACCGGCAGCAGAAGGCCAAGCCGATCATCTTCGTGATCGCCTCGATCGGCGTGATGTTCATTCTCAACGGAATCGTCCGCTTCATCATTGGCGTGGATGACCAGCGTTTTGCCGATGGCGAGCGCTTCATCATCTCCGCCCGCACCTTCCGCGAGATGACCGGGCTGGACGAGGGCCTCGCCTTCCGCACGACCCAAGGGCTGACGATCGTCATCGCGGTGATCGCCGTGGCGCTCCTGTTCTGGTTCCTCAACCGCACCCGGACCGGCAAGGCCATGCGCGCCTATTCCGACAACGAGGACCTCGCGCTCCTGTCGGGCATCAACCCCGAGCGCGTCGTGACGATCACCTGGCTGATCGTCGCCGCGCTCGCCACCACGGCCGGCGTGCTCTACGGGCTGGACAAGAGCTTCAAGCCCTTCACCTATTTCCAGCTCCTGCTGCCGATCTTCGCCT
>CAZUVG010000594.1:0-1973 GCA_964623765.1 uncultured Roseicyclus sp. | reverse complement strand
TGTGGGCGAGGGTTCGCCCGACCGGCTCGACGCCGCCGTGTGGGCGCTGTCCGAGCTGATGGGAGCCTCGGCCTACGATCTGCGGGCGCTCGCGTCGTGACCATTGCCACCCGCATCCGCGACGGTCTGCAATCGCTGGCCACGCGCCTGGGCACGTCGCTCGACAAGGCCGAAACGCTGGCCTACGTCGGCCGCACGTTGAGCGATGCCGAGCTTGAGGCGGCGTTTCGGACGTCATGGGTGGCGCGCAAGGTGGTGACGATCCCCGCGCTTGATGCCGCCCGCAAGTGGCGCCAGTGGTCGGGCGACGACGTGGACCCCATTGAAGCGCTGGAGGAGCATCCGCGCGTCGCGCTGCGGCAGAAGGCTCACGAGGCGCAGTGGAAGGCGCGGCTTTACGGCGGTGCAGCCATCCTGATCGGGGTGGACGCGCCCGACTACGCCGAGCCTTTGGACCCTGCAACGGTGGGCCGCGACGGGCTGCGCTATCTGGCCGTGCTGACCCGCCACGACCTCGCTGCGGGGCAGATCGAGACGGACCCGCGAGAGCCGCTATTCGGGCGGCCGATGCACTACGACATCACGACGACATCGGGCGGCATCCTGCGCGTCCACCCGTCTCGACTGGCGATCTTCAGCGGCAACGCGCCGCCGCGCTGGCAGTCGGGTATCGCGGGGAATTACGGCTGGGGCGACAGCGTGCTGCAGTCGGTATACGAGGCGTGCAGGAACCTCGACAGCACGATGGCAAACATTGCCTCGCTTGTGTTCGACGCCAAGACGGACGTCATCAAGATGCCCGACCTGACGGCGAACATCACCGATGCGGGGTTCGAGGATGCGTTGGCCACCCGCTTCGCGGCGGCCAGGATGCTCAAGGGCAACCATGGAACGCTCATCCTCGACGCTGAAGAGGAATACGAGAGCAAGTCCTACAGCTTCGGCGGCTTGGACAGTATCGCGGACCGCTTCATGCAGGTTGCTGCGGGCGCGGCCGACATTCCGATGACGCGGCTCCTGGGGCAATCGCCCGCGGGCCTTAACAGCACCGGCGAGGGCGATCTGGCCAACTACTACGACCGCATCTCAGCCATGCAGACGCTTGAAATCGAGCCGGCCATGTCGGTGCTGGACGAGGTGATCGTGCGCTCGGCGCTGGGCGACTATCCCGATGGCGTGACCTATGAGTGGCGCCCGCTGCGGCAGATGACCGAATCGCAGATCAGCGAGATCAGGGCGCGGGATGCGCAGACCGTGGCGAGCCTTGCTGCATCGCGCGTTTACCCCGACGAGGCGGTGGCGGAGGCCGGGGCGCAGATGTTCCGCGAGAGCGGCGTGGACGCGCTGGCCGAGGCGGATGCGCGGGAGGACGGCGACCTATGACCGAAGCACGCTTTACCGATGCAGCCGAAATTGCCGGGACGCGCCGCACGGCTGATGGCTACCTGATCGCGGATGTCCGCTGCGCCCGCACCGGATGCCAGCCATACCTCGCTCGCGAGTTGGGCATGATGGGCGACGAGGTGGTGAACGTCTACAGGCCCGAGGCGGCCGTTTTCGCCCGCGACAGCCTCGCCACCTTCGCGCACAAGCCGGTGACGGTCGGCCACCCCTCCGAGCCGGTCACGGCCGACAACTGGAAAGATCACGCGGTCGGGGACATTGGCGAGGAAGTCGCCCGCGACGGCGAGTTCGTCCGCGTGTCAATCAAGGTCATGGACGCTGCCGCCATCAAGGCGATCGAGGGCGGCGCCCGCGAGGTGAGCATGGGCTATACCACGCCGCTCGCCGTTGAGGATGGCGTGGCGCCGGACGGCACGAAATACGGGGCGGTGCAGACCGGCCCGATCAGGATCAACCACCTTGCGCTCGTTGGTCGGGCGCGCGGTGGCAACGAGCTTCGCATCGGTGATCGTGCCGTTGCGGACCACTGGGGCGCGGCCCCGCTTACCACCAACGCAGGAACGAAAGGA
>CAZUVG010000593.1:0-1985 GCA_964623765.1 uncultured Roseicyclus sp. | reverse complement strand
ACCTGGCGGTCAGCCCGGAATGGAAGCTCCTCAAGAAGGCAATCCGGCGGATGGGGCCACGCTGGCAGATGCTGCATCGGCTGGCCGGGCATTATCGTGCCAGCGCCGCCGCTCCGTTCACCCATGCCGTGGTGGACGAGGCGCAGGATATCGCAGTGCCGGAACTCGTCTTCCTCGCGGCCGTCGCCGGCGAGAGGCCGAACGGGCTGTTCTTCGCCGGCGACATCGGGCAGCGTATCTTCCGCGCGCCGTTTCCGTGGAAGGCGGCCGGCGTGGACATCCAGGGCCGGTCCCGCAGCCTGAGGGTCTGTTACCGCACCTCGCAGCAGATCCGGTCCGTCTCCGACCTCCTCCTGCCGCCGAGCCTCGTGGAGTCCGATGGGTCGGAGGACCGGCGCACCGGCGTCGTCTCGCTCTTCGAAGGGCCACCGCCGGAGCTGCGAGAATTTGCGGGTACTGGCGAAGAGGCGCGGGCGGCGGGCCAATGGCTGACCGAGCGCCTGTCCGAAGGCGTCCATGCCGAGGAGATCGCGGTACTGGTCCGCTCCGATGCGGAACTGGGCCGCGCGGAAGAGGCCGCGGCGCGGGCCGGTCTCTCCGTATGCCGCGTCGGGTCCGACGCGGCGAGCGCCGCACGGATCGGCACGATGCACGAGGCCAAGGGCGGGGAGTTCCGCGTCGTGGCCGTTCTTGCCTGTGACCAGGACGTGATCCCCTCGGCCGACCGGCTGCTGGAGGCCCGCGACGAGGGCATGATCGACGAGATCATGGCGACCGAGCGTCACCTTCTCTACGTCGCGGCCACGCGCGCCCGTGAGCGGCTGTGGGTGTCGGGCGCGGGCACCGTCTCGGAATTCCTTGAGGATCTGCTGTGAAGGGGCGGCGCCGTTGGTGCCGGACCAGCCTGGAGGCCCGCCGTGCTTTACCTCGTCGCCCTTCTGATCGTGTTCGGTCTGGTCATTGCGGCGAGCCTCGACCGGCGCGTCGCGGACGCGATCAACGGTCTGATGTGGCTCGTTATCTTCGCCGGGCTCGCAGGATTTCTCGCCCTGGTTGCATGGCTCGCCATTCTCCGGCCTTGATTGTTTGCGACGGCCAGCCGGCGCCAGGGACAGCGAGGGTTTCGGGAAGCGAGGGCGGCAAAGGAGGGGCGCCATGGACGATCGCATGAGCGGGACGACGACCCTGCATTCCGTCCTCGACGATGCACGGCGACGGCTCGTCGAGACCGGCACGCGCAACCGCCTCGTCCATGTCAATCGTGCCGCCAAGCGGGCGAACGCGCTGAACATCGTCAACGAACGCACCGAAGACGTGTTCGACCTCCTGCGGCGAAGGGGCCAGCGGATGCAGTTCGCCGCGCAGGGACAGGACGAGGAGGACGCGATGGACGATCTGCACCTCGCCCTCCCGGCCCCGGACGAGGGGCCCTTCGACGAGGCCCGCTACCGCGACGCCTTCCTCGAGACGCGGCTCGGGCCGGATGCGTTGCAGAGGCGGCTGCTGAAGCTGTTCAAGGATTCCCGCACCGCGGAGGAAGAGCAGGGCATCAACGTGCTGTTCCTCGCAATGGGCTTCCTGCGCTGGTACGAAAGCGAGAGCTCCGAGGTCACGCGCGAGGCGCCGCTGATCCTCCTGCCAGTGGACCTCGTGCGCAACGAGAAGCGCGCCGGATTCGACCTCCGCGCCCGCGACGCCGACATCGTGACCAACCTGCCCCTGCAGGAGCGGTTGCGGGGGGATTTCGGCCTGGAGCTGCCGCCGATCGAGGACGGCGAAGAGTTCGACCCGGCAGGCTATCTCGACGAGGTCGCCGAGCGCGTGTCGGGCCGGCCGCGTTGGTCGGTCGACCGCGACGGGATGCAGCTCGGCTTCTTCTCGTTCGCCAAGCTGCTGATGCTGCACGATCTCGATCCGGAGAACTGGGGCGACGCGGGGCTGGAGGCGCATCCGCTGCTGTGCGGCCTGCTGGAGACCGGCTTCAC
>CAZUVG010000592.1:0-1992 GCA_964623765.1 uncultured Roseicyclus sp. | reverse complement strand
TCTGGTGGTGCGGGCCGAAGAGCCGCCCGCACCCGGCATCATGCCCTTGCCGGTGGACACCAGCGGGATTCCGAACGATCACCTGGAATACGCCGTCACCTGGTTCGGGCTTGCCGCGGTCTGGGTGGCGATGAGCGGCTATCTGCTGTGGCGCACGGCGCGAAGGACGACCTGATGCATTATGTCTCGACCCGCGGGGGCGCGCCCGCGCTCGACTTCGAAGCCACGATGCTGACCGGGCTCGCGCGGGACGGCGGCCTCTACGTGCCCGCGACCGTGCCGCAGATGACCGCCGACGAGGTCGCGGCGCTGGGCGGGCTGCCCTATGAGGAGGCGGCATTCCGCGTCATGCGCCCCTTCGTGGGCGACACCTTCGGCGAGCAGGAGCTCTCCGACATGATCGGCCGCGCCTACAGCGCCTTCCGCCACGAGGCGCGCGCGCCGCTCAAGCAGCTTGCGCCCAACCACTTCCTGCTGGAGCTCTTCCACGGCCCGACGCTGGCCTTCAAGGACTTCGCGATGCAGCTCATCGGGCAACTCTTCCAGGCCGCGCTCGCGCGGCGGGGGGAGCGCATCTGCATCGTGGGCGCCACCAGCGGCGACACCGGCTCCGCCGCGATCGAGGCGTTCCGCGGGCTCGACAACGTGGACGTCTTCATCCTCTTCCCCGAGGGCCGCGTCTCGGAGGTGCAGCGCCGGCAGATGACCACCCCGGCGGAGGCGAACGTGCACGCGCTCGCCATCGAGGGGGACTTCGACGCGGCTCAGGCGCGCGTGAAGGACATGTTCAACGATCACGCCTTCCGCGACGAGGTGCGCCTTGCCGGTGTGAACTCGATCAACTGGGCGCGGGTGCTGGCGCAGGTCGTCTATTACTTCACCGCCGCCGTATCGCTTGGCGCGCCGCACCGCGCGGTCAGCTTCACCGTTCCCACGGGCAATTTCGGGGATATCTTCGCCGGCTACATCGCGCGGGCCATGGGCCTGCCGATCGAAAAGCTGGTGATCGCCACCAACCAGAACGACATATTGCACCGGGCGTTGACCGGCGGCGCCTACGAGACGAAAGGCGTCACCCCCACGATCAGCCCGTCAATGGATATCCAGGTCTCCTCGAATTTCGAGCGGGTGCTGTTCGATGTCTATGACCGCGACGGCGGCGCCGTGGCGCAATTGATGGAGGAACTGAAGGGGCAGGGCGGGTTCGGAATCAGCCAGGGCGCGCTGGAACGCCTGCGCGGGTTGTTCGCCTCTGGCCGCTGTTCGGAAGAGCAGACGCTGGCCATGATCGCCCGCGCCAGGGCCGAGATGGGGGAACTCCTGTGTCCGCACAGCGCCGTCGGCGTGCATGTCGCGCAGGCGCATCTCGGGGCCACGCCGATGGTGACGCTGGCCACGGCGCATCCGGCGAAATTCCCCGATGCGGTCGAAAAGGCCAGCGGCATCCGCCCGGCCTTGCCCGCGCGCATGGCCGACCTCTTCGACCGCGAGGAGCGGGTCACGCGGGTGGAGAACGACCTTTCAGAATTGCAGGCGCTTGTGCGCAGGGAGAGAGTGGCATGAGTGTGCAGATCCACACGCTGACGAACGGCCTGCGCGTCGTGACCGAACACATGCCGGGGCTGCAATCTGCCGCCATTGGCGTCTGGGTGAACGCGGGCGGCCGGCACGAGACGCCGGATCAGAACGGCGTGGCGCATTTCCTCGAACACATGGCCTTCAAGGGCACGGCGCGGCGCAGCGCCTTGCAGATCGCGGAGGAAATCGAGGATGTGGGCGGCTACATCAATGCCTATACCAGCCGCGAGGTGACGGCCTATTACGCCCGCGTCCTGAAGGACGACGTGCCGCTGGCGGTGGACCTGATCTCGGATTTCCTGCTCAACCCGGTTTTCGACCCGCGAGAGATCGAGGTCGAGCGCGGTGTTATCCTGCAGGAAATCGGGCAGGCGCTGGATACGCCCGACGACATCATCTTCGACTGGCTGCAAG
>CAZUVG010000591.1:0-1996 GCA_964623765.1 uncultured Roseicyclus sp. | reverse complement strand
GGCGCAGCTCGAGGCCGCCGGTGTGGTCCTGCCCGAGGACATGGACGACGAGACATTCGTGAAGCTCTTCGGCATGGGCTCGACGAAGCCGCGGGCCGGCAAGGAGATGGAGGCGATCCGCGCCGCGAATTTCCTCATGGACCAGGACGAAGGTGGCGGCGCCTGGATCCGGTTCAACCAGGACCCGGACGCCGCGCTTCAGGGCGGCCGCGCCGGCGGGCGCCGGCGCCGTCGCGCGGGGTGACCCGGCGGCGCAACGACAAGAAGGACCGGACTTGCCCCGTTGCGACGTGTTCAGTCGGTGGATGAAACGACCGGCCCCGCCGGATACGGGGCGGTCAGTTGCCGTTCGCGAAGGCATCCGTCGTGAAAAGGTAGTCGCCGCCGGGGGCCTCGGCATGGCAGGCGACGCAACCGGCCGTCCGGTCCTGCCCGACCATGCCGCGCGCGGGCGCTCCGGCCAGCGACATGCCATCGGCATTGGTGTCGAGCGCGCCATCGGGCAGGTACTTGGCGTAGAACCAGTCGCCATGCCCGGGATCGTAGCCAGGCCGCCGGAACATGACCGTCACCGAGACGAGATGCTCCTCGGGCGCCGACAGAACGGCGTCCGCGGCAACGTCCGCCGGCCCGTAGTTGCGCTTGATGACGAGCAGACCCGTTTCTCCCTCGACCTCCGCGTCGACGAAGAACGTCTCCAGCATCGCGCCGTGCGGTTCGGTTCCAAGGTAAGGCAGTGCCATGACGGCGTCCGAACCGGCGAGGCCGCGGGCCTCCATCCGTGCCCATATGGCTTCGGCATAGGCAATGTCGCGGTCGGTTCCGGCCGTCTGTGCGCCGACCGAAGTGCCGGCCGCGGCAAGACCTGCGGCCAGCGCGAGGGATGCGAAACGTGTCATGGGAGTCCTCCGTTCTCCGACGGTGCCCGGGAAGGGCGTGGCCGGCGCGGCAACAGCGCCGAAACCGCGCCGGCGCTGCGCCGGGAGGGCACCTTTCGTGGCAACCGCCGAGGGCGGCGGGTGTTCCCTGCCATGCACGGTCACGTGATGCCGCGTGAAGTAATCCAAGGATAGAAGGACCGGGACATGCCCGCCGACCCACTCGTCATCTTCACGCCCTCGGGCAAGCGCGGCCGGTTCCCGGTCGGCACGTTGATCCTGACGGCTGCGCGGCAACTCGGCGTCGACCTCGATTCGGTCTGCGGCGGACGCGGCATCTGCTCGAAATGCCAGGTCGCGCCCTCCTACGGCGATTTTTCCAAGCACGGAGTCCAGGTGGCCCGGGATGCCCTGTCCGAGTGGAACGCGGTGGAGGAGCGCTACGATCGTGTGCGCGGCCTGAAGGAGGGCCGCCGCCTCGGCTGCCAGGCCATGGTGCAGGGCGACGTGGTGATCGACGTCCCGCCCGAGAGCCAGGTTCACCGGCAGGTCGTGCGCAAGGCGGCATCGGCGAAGCCCATCGTGATGGACCCGGCGACCCGCCTCGTCCTCGTCGAGGTGACCGAGCCCGACATGCACGAACCATCGGGTGATTTCGAACGGGTGAAGGCGGCACTGGCCGACCAGTGGGGGATCGAGGGCGTCACCGCGCCCCTCCCCGTCCTGCAGGCGCTGCAGCCCGTGCTGCGCAAGGGCGGGTGGCAGGTGAGCGTCGCGCTCCACCGGCCCGCAGGTTCGGACGTCCACGAGATCCTCGGCGTCTGGCCCGGCTTCCACGAGAGCGGGCTCTACGGCCTTGCGATAGACCTCGGCTCCACCACCATCGCGGCGCATCTGTGCGACCTCGTGGACGGGCACGTGCTGGCCTCGGCCGGCGTGATGAACCCGCAGATCCGCTTCGGCGAGGACCTGATGAGCCGGGTCTCCTACGCGATGATGAACCCCGGCGGCGACCGCGAGATGACGCGCGCCGTGCGCGAGGCGATGGACCGGCTGGCGGAAGACCTCGCGGGCGAGGCCGGGATCGACCCGGCACTGATCTTGGAACTCGTCGTGGT
>CAZUVG010000590.1:0-1998 GCA_964623765.1 uncultured Roseicyclus sp. | reverse complement strand
TAGAGCGGCACGCCGGCCATGTCGGCGATCATGATGGCGCGGTTGGTGGCTTCACCCTCGACCTGGCTCGGCCGGGAATAGGCGTGGCCCTCGGGCCCGTTGTTACCCTCGGCCAGAAGCTTCTGCTGCAGTTCGGCAACGACGTCGCCGTTCTCGGCATGAACGAGCGCCGTGGCGCCCAGCTCCGCGAGGCGCTTGAACGAGGCGAAAAGCTCGTCGTCGTTCACCATCAGCGCGCCCTTGTAGGCCATGAAGTGCTTGAACGTGTTGATGCCCCGCTCGCGCACGACGGCCGGCATCTCGTCGAAGACCTGTTCCGACCACCATGTCACCGCCATGTGGAAGGAGTAGTCGCAATTGGCGCGCGTCGACTTGTTGTCCCACATCTGCAGCGCGTCGAAAAGGCCCTGGCCGGGAGAGGGCAGCGCGAAGTCCACGACCATCGTCGTCCCGCCCGCGAGCGCCGCGCGCGTGCCGCTCTCGAAATCGTCGGAGGAATAGGTGCCCATGAACGGCATCTCGAGATGCGTGTGGGGGTCGATACCGCCGGGCATGACGAAGCAGCCGGTCGCGTCGAGGACCTCGTCGCCCTTGAGGTCCTTGCCGATCCCGGTGATGACCCCGCCCTCCACGAGGACGTCCGCCTCGTAGGTCAGGTCGGCCGTCACCACCGTTCCGCCCTTGATCACCGTGCTCATCCGTTCTCTCCCCGTCGTTGCGCGGCTGTCGTTACTGCGGCCGCGTACAGATCATCCGCCCTTCCCGCGTCAGGAGCGGCAGGTAGGTCACCTCCACCGGCCCGACGTACCGATACCAGTAGCAGCCGTCGCTTTCGATGCGGACGCTGTTCATGTCCTGGCCGGGCGCAGCCAGCGCAAGGACCTGCTCGTTCAGCGTCTCGGTCTCGCCCTGGGGCGTCGGCGGCGCCCCGCAGGCCGCGAGCGCCAGAAGCGCGGGCGCAGCCCAGTATCTCGTTGCGATCATCCCACGATCTCCGCAGTTTCCACCACGGCATGGAATAGCACATCCGCGCCCGCCGTCGCCCATTCCGGCGAGATTTCTTCCGCCTCGTTGTGCGAAAGCCCGTCGACGCAGGGGCACATGATCATCGCCGTCGGCGCCACGTCGTTGATCCAGCAGGCGTCGTGACCGGCGCCCGAGACGATATCCATGTGGGAATATCCAAGCCTTTCCGCGGCTTCACGGACGGATTTCACGCAACCCTCGTCGAAGGCCGGCGGGTCGAAATGGCCCACGATCTGCGCCTCGAAGCTCACGCCGATCTCCTCGCAGAGCTTCGGCGCACGTTCCATGAACTCGTCCACCATTCCGTTCAACTTGTCGAGAAGGTGCGTGCGCAGGTCCACCGTGAAGACGACCTTGCCGGGTATGATGTTCCGGCTGTTGGGATGGACATCGATATGCCCGATCGCGCCCACGGCGTTGGGCAGGTTCTTCATCGCGATCTCGTGGACGAGCTCGGTGATCAGCGACAGGCCTCGCCCGGCATTCTTGCGCATGTGCATGGGCGTGGAGCCCGTGTGGCTCTCCTTGCCGGTCACGGTGCACTCGATCCAGCGCAGGCCCTGCCCGTGGGTGACGACACCGATGTCCTTGCCCTCGGCCTCGAGGATCGGGCCCTGCTCGATATGCAGCTCGAAGAAGGCGTGCATCTTGCGCGCGCCCACCTTCTCCTCGCCCTTCCAGCCGATCCTCTCCAGCTCGTCGCCGAAGCGCTTCCCCTTCGCGTCCACGCGGTCGAAGGCCCAGTCCAGCGTGTGCTTGCCCGCGAAGACACCCGAAGCCAGCATGGGCGGCGCGAAGCGTGTCCCCTCCTCGTTGGTCCAGTTGGCAACGACGATGGGCCGTTTCGTCCTGATCCCCAGGTCGTTGAGCGTCCGGATCACCTCCAGCCCGCCCAGCACGCCCAGCACGCCATCGTATTTCCCGCCGGTGGGCTGCGTGTCGAGGTGGGAGCCCACGTAGACCGGCAGCGCC
>CAZUVG010000589.1:0-2005 GCA_964623765.1 uncultured Roseicyclus sp. | reverse complement strand
TCGGCCCTGTTGGGTCGATGGATAACGGAGACTACGGACGAGTAAGCGGATCAATAGCGTGCTGCGTAACTCACAGGTTTGCACCCAAGAAATGCTCCGAGCCTGTGAACAAGAGGAGTGATGGCAATGGCCACACGGCGCAAAAACTCGGAAGTGACCGGAGCCAAGGCGGCATCTGCCGCTAGCAAAGTTCTGCGGAACCCGAAGTCTTCCAAAGCTGCCAAATCGGCGGCAGCGTCGGCGCTGACACAGCGACCGAACAAAAAGAAGTAAGAAATCGGGCGCGCGGCCTCGCCCGCGCGCCTGTCATCCGGGGCGGGTGCGCTCGCCCTTGGCGCGGATCAGGCCGCAGGCAGAATACTCACGGGCAGTCAACGACCGAGCCTGATCAGCGAAACTGGGGGTGCCACATCGGCGCCCCCTTCTTCTGTCCGGGCCGGAGACTGGCGGCGCGCCGCCGAAGGTCGCGGCTTTTTCAGAAATTTGAAATCCTTCTGCCGCAATCTGGACTAGGCTGATCCGGCGGCCGTCGCGCAAGCGGAAGGGCGGCGCGGAACCGCCGCCGAAACTGCGGCGTTTGGCCGGCATGGAGGCACGCGCATGAAACGATCCACGGGCCCGGAGCGGGCGCATCTCGTCATCGCCACCGGCGTCGTCGCCGCGGCCGCGCTTGCGGGCGCCTGGGCCCCGGCCAACCTGATCGGCATTCTCGCGCTCTTCGCGCTGATCCGCATCTGCTGGCTGGAGGACAACATCTCCAACGATCTCGTGGGCAAGGACCGGCTGCCGGGCGACTACGTCAACACCGCCATCCGGCGCGGCAACTTCCTGCGCCGCTGGTTCGCGGTGGAACCGGCCGAGGACGCGAGCCAGCTGCCCCCGCACAAGCTCGCCACCGCCATGCGTGCCGAGATCCAGGTCTGGGCCTGCGCGCTTCTGGGCATGTCGGCCACGATGGTGGCCAAGGCGGGCGTCATCGGACAGCCCGCAAGCCTGCTTGTCGGCGCGGTCCTGTTCGTCATGGCGCTGCGCCGGGTCGACCGGCTGCTCGTCTCGCTCGCCCATTGCGCCGCGGGCCGCGCCCTGCCGCAGAACCTGCTTCTGCCCACGCACCGCCGCGCGGTGCAGGAGGACGAGTAGCGCCTCACTCTGCCGCGGGCGGTCGCTCCTCCTCGGCCTCGAAGGTGATGACCGGGTCCATGCGGTTCAGGATCTCGTCGGCGAGGTGGCACTTGACCTGGTGGCCGGTGGCCATCGTCTTCAACGGCGGAACCTCCGTGTCGCAGAGATTGCCGGGCACCTGCGATTTCCAGCGGCAGCGCGTCTGGAAGGGGCAGCCCGAGGGCGGGTTCATGGCCGACGGGATGTCGCCCTCCAGCACGATGTGCTGCTTCTTCACCGAGGTGTCCGCGATCGGAACCGCCGACAGAAGCGCCTCGGTATAGGGGTGATAGGGCGGGTTGAAGACCTGGTCGGTATCGCCGATCTCGACCACGTGGCCGAGATACATGACCATCACCCGGTCCGAGAGATAACGCACGATCGACAGGTCGTGGGAGATGAAGAGAAGCGTCGTCTTCTCGTTGCGCTGGATCTCCATCAGGAGGTCCGTGACGGCGGCCTGCACCGACACGTCGAGCGCCGATACCGGCTCGTCCGCCACCACGATCCGCGCGCCGCCGGCGAAGGCCCGGGCGATCCCCACGCGCTGCTTCTGCCCGCCCGAGAGCTGGCGGGGCATACGCTCGGCGAAGGCGCGCGGCAGCTTCACCACGTCGAGAAGCTCCAGCATCTTCCGGCGCCGTTCCTCGTCGTTGGCGCCGATGCCGAAGACTTCGAGCGCCCGGATGATCTGCCGTCCGACGGACATCGAGGGGTTGAGCGTGTCGAAGGGGTTCTGAAACACCATCTGGATCGAGGAGACGGTGGAGGTGCTCCGCGATTCGATCGGCGTGTTGCCGATGGCGTTGTTGCCGAGCAGCACCTCGCCGTCCGTCGCCGTCTC